>NZ_JACHDC010000015.1:0-240677 GCF_014200875.1 Paraburkholderia sp. HC6.4b | reverse complement strand
AGCGAGCCCGCCGGTTCGAGCACGCTGCGCGTGTCCTGGAACACGTCCTTGATCGCGGCGCACAGCGCATCGGTGTTCACGAGCAGCACTTCGTCGAGATATTCGCGGCACAGACGGAAGGTTTCTTCGCCGACGAGCTTCACCGCGGTGCCGTCGGAGAACAGCCCCACTTCGTTCAGCGTCACGCGCTCGCCCGCCTGCAACGACGCTGCCATCGCGCATGAATCGTCGGTCTGCACGCCGATCACCTTGATCTCGGGGCGCACCGATTTCACGTATGCGGCGACACCGGCCGCGAGACCGCCGCCGCCGATCGGCACGAAGATCGCGTGAATCGGCCCCTGGTGCTGGCTGAGGATTTCCATCGCGACGGTGCCCTGACCGGCGATCACGTACGGATCGTCGAACGGATGCACGAAGGTCAGGCCGCGCTCTTCCTGCAGCTTGACCGCGTGACCATAGGCGTCGCTATACGACTCACCGAACTGCACGATCTCGACGGTCGGCCCGCCATGCGTGCGGATCGCGTCGACCTTGAGCTGCGGCGTCGTCACCGGCACGACGATGATCGCCTTCACGCCCATGCGTGCCGCCGATAACGCCACGCCCTGCGCATGATTGCCCGCCGACGCGGTGATCACGCCGCGACTGAGCGCCTCGGCCGGAATATGCGCCATCTTGTTGTATGCGCCGCGCAGCTTGAACGAGAACACCGGCTGGTTGTCCTCGCGCTTCAGATAGACCGGGTTGCACAGCCGCGCCGACAGGTTCGGCGCGCGTTCGAGTTCGGTCTCGCGCGCCACGTCGTAGACGCGCGCGGTCAGGGTCTTTTTCAGGTAGTCGTGGGAAGCCATGCGGGTGGCGCGGTGCGCTGTGTAAAACGGGAAGACGTCAATGATAGCGCCAACGGTGCCCGCTCTGGCCGTTCCGGGTGCTCCGCGGACGGGTGCCGTGCACTGAACCGGGCCGTATCGGAATCGCGCGATCGAAGCTCACCCAACCGTCCGGCCGGTCAATGGACGGTATGCGAAAACGCCGCCGGATTCATCGCCAAATCCCCCGAACCCCCGCCGCCGCCCGATTCCCACCGTCAACGCGTGGCGGAATGATGCGGTAGAATTTCGTTTTGGAATAAGGATCGGAAGATGCACTGGCAGCCTCGGATCGCCCATTTAATGCCCGTCCCGCGCGAATCCTGCCCCGCGGCGGAACGGCATGTCCGCCACGCGCGATCGTGTAGCTGTCTCTGAGTGCCGCGAGGCGACCGCCGTGAGTTGGCCGCCGGTCGTGCTCGCTCCCCTTGAAGCCCTAGAAGATTTCAAGCATTGCGCCCCACGCGCATTGTCCGCCGACGCCTCGTGACGAGTGCGCCAGGCTGACCTACCGAGTCGTCCAACCATGAACGCACCTCAAGTTTTCGATCCGCACGGCGCCGCCGGCGCGGTGGCCGCCGATCCCGAAGCGCGTCTGCGCGAAATTCCCTACAACTACACGTCGTTCTCCGACCGCGAAATCGTTATCCGCCTGCTCGGCAACGAAGCCTGGGACGCGCTCGCCGAACTGCGCGCCGAACGCCGCACCGGCCGCTCGGCGCGCATGCTGTACGAAGTGCTCGGCGACATCTGGGTCGTGCGCCGCAATCCGTATCTTCAGGATGACCTGCTCGACAATCCGAAGCGCCGCGCGCTGTTGATCGAGGCGCTCAATCACCGTCTCGCCGAAATCGAAAAGCGCCGCCGCGCCGATCTGCGCGAACACGGCGACGAAGCCGGCGTCGATCGCGCCGCGCGCGTCGAAAAGCTGGTGCAGGCCGCGCGCCGCGCGATCGACCAATTCGCCAGCGAATTCCAGCAGACCTACGACCTGCGCCGCCGTTCTACGCGCGTGCTCGGCAAGGTCACGCAGAAAGACAACATCAAGTTCGACGGCCTGTCGCGCGTCTCGCACGTGACCGACGCGACCGACTGGCGCGTCGAATACCCGTTCGTCGTGCTGACGCCGGACTCCGAGGCCGAAATCGCCGGCATGATCAAGGCCTGCTTCGAACTCGGCCTGACGGTGATTCCGCGCGGCGGCGGCACCGGCTACACGGGCGGCGCGGTGCCGCTCACGCCGTTCTCGGCCGTCATCAACACCGAAAAGCTCGAACAGCTCGGCCCGGTCGAAATGACCCAGCTGCCGGGCGTCGATCGCAAGGTCGCGACGATTTTCTCGGGCGCGGGCGTCGTCACGCGCCGCGTGACCGAAGCGGCCGAGCAGGCCGGCTTCGTGTTCGCGGTCGACCCGACCTCGCTCGACGCGTCCTGCGTCGGCGGCAACGTCGCGATGAACGCGGGCGGCAAGAAGGCGGTGCTGTGGGGCACGGCGCTCGACAACCTCGCGTGGTGGCGCATGGTCGACCCGGAAGGGAACTGGCTCGAAGTCACGCGTCTCGAGCACAACATGGGCAAGATCCACGACATCGAAGTCGCGCGTTTCGAGCTCAAATGGTTCGACGGCGACTACGCGCCGGGCGAGAAGCTGCTGCGCACCGAAGCGCTGGACATCAAGGGCCGCGTGTTCCGCAAGGAAGGCCTCGGCAAGGACGTCACCGACAAATTCCTCGCCGGTCTGCCGGGCGTGCAGAAGGAAGGCTGCGACGGCCTCATCACGTCCGCGCGCTGGGTGCTGCACAAGATGCCTGCGCATACGCGCACCGTCTGTCTCGAGTTCTTCGGCCAGGCGCGCGAGGCGATTCCGAGCATCGTCGAAATCAAGGACTACCTGTTCGAGACGTCGCGCCAGGGCGGCGCGATTCTCGCGGGTCTCGAGCATCTTGACGAGCGCTATCTGCGCGCGGTCGGCTATGCGACCAAGAGCAAACGCAACGCGTTTCCGAAGATGGTGCTGATCGGCGATATCGTCGGTAACGACGCGGACGCGGTCGCGCAGGCCACCTCGGAAGTCGTGCGCATGGCCAACGGCAAGAGCGGCGAAGGTTTCGTCGCCGTCAGCGCCGAGGCCCGCAAGCGCTTCTGGCTCGACCGCAGCCGTACGGCCGCGATCGCAAAGCACACCAACGCGTTCAAGATCAACGAAGACGTCGTGATTCCGCTCGACCGCATGGGCGAATACACGGACGGCATCGAGCGCATCAACATCGAGCTGTCGCTGAAGAACAAGCTGCAACTGGTCGACGCGCTCGAAGCGTTCTTCAAGGGCGGCAAGCTGCCGCTCGGCAAGAGCGACGACGCGAACGAAATCCCCAGCGCCGAGCTGCTCGAAGACCGCGTGCAGCAGGCGCTCGATCTACTCGCGCGTGTGCGCACGCGCTGGGAATTCGTGCGCGGCAAGCTCGACCTGTCGCTGCGCGAGGCGCAGCACTACCTGGTCGGCCTCGGCTACGAGTCGCTCGCCGAAAAGTTCGCCGACCGCGTCGACGCGCAACCCGACGCAACCGTATTCCACCTCGCGCAGGACCGCACGATTCGCGTATCGTGGAAGCAGGAAATCCGCGCCGAATTGCGGCAGATTTTCAACGGCGGCGAGTTCAAGCCGATCCTCGACGAAGCCCAGGCGATCCACAAGCAGGTGCTGCGCGGGCGCGTGTTCGTCGCGCTGCACATGCACGCGGGCGACGGCAACGTCCACACGAACCTGCCGGTCAACTCCGATAACTACGAGATGCTGCAGGACGCGCACACGGCGGTCGCGCGCATCATGAAGCTCGCGCGTTCGCTCGACGGTGTGATCTCCGGCGAGCACGGCATCGGCATCACGAAGCTCGAATTCCTGACCGACGACGAGATCGGCGAATTCCGCAAGTACAAGCAGCGCGTCGATCCGCATGGCCGCTTCAACGCGGGCAAGCTGCTCGAAGGCGCGGACCTGCGCAACGCGTACACGCCGAGCTTCGGCCTGATGGGCTACGAATCGCTGATCATGCAGCAGTCCGATATCGGCGCGATTTCCGAGTCGATCAAGGACTGCCTGCGCTGCGGCAAGTGCAAGCCCGTCTGCGCGACCCACGTGCCGCGCGCGAACCTGCTGTACAGCCCGCGCAACAAGATTCTCGCCACGTCCTTGCTGGTCGAGGCATTCCTGTACGAAGAGCAGACGCGCCGCGGCGTGTCGATCAAGCACTGGGACGAGTTCAACGACGTCGCCGATCACTGCACTGTCTGCCACAAGTGCGTGACGCCGTGCCCGGTGAAGATCGACTTCGGCGACGTGACGATGAACATGCGCAACCTGTTGCGCAAGATGGGCAAGAAGAAGTTCAACCCGGGCAACGCCGCGGGCATGTTTTTCCTGAACGCGACCAACCCGCAGACCATCAACCTCGCGCGCACCGCGATGATGGGCATCGGCTACAAGGCGCAGCGCCTCGGCAATGAAGTGCTGAAGAAGTTCGCGAAGAAGCAGACCGCGCATCCGCCCGCCACGGTCGGCAAGCCGGTGATCACGCAGCAGGTGATCCACTTCATGAACAAGAAGATGCCGGGCAACCTGCCGAAGAAGACCGCGCGCGCCTTGCTCGATATCGAGGACAACAAGATCGTCCCGATCATCCGCAATCCGAAGACGACCACCGCCGACACCGAAGCGGTGTTCTACTTCCCGGGCTGCGGCTCCGAGCGGCTGTTCTCGCAGGTTGGTCTCGCGACCCAGGCAATGCTGTGGGAGGCGGGCGTGCAGACCGTGCTGCCGCCGGGCTACCTGTGCTGTGGCTATCCGCAGCGCGGTTCGGGCCAGTACGACAAAGCCGAGCAGATCGTCACCGACAACCGCGTGCTGTTCCACCGCGTCGCCAATACGCTGAACTACCTCGACATCAAGACGGTGGTGGTGTCGTGCGGCACCTGCTACGACCAGCTCGCCGGTTACGAATTCGAAAAGATCTTCCCGGGCTGCCGGATCATCGACATCCACGAGTATCTGCTGGAAAAAGGCATCAAGCTCGATGGCGTGAACGGCGTGCGCTACATGTACCACGACCCGTGCCATTCGCCGATCAAGACGATGGACCCGGTCAAGCTCGTCAATCAGCTGATGGGTTCGGAGCAGGACGGCTACAAGATCGAGAAGAACGACCGCTGCTGCGGCGAATCGGGCACGCTCGCGGTCACGCGTCCCGACATCTCGACCCAGGTGCGCTTCCGCAAGGAAGAAGAAATCCGCAAGGGCGCGGCGAAGCTGCGCGGCATCCCTCTCGTCGCCGAAGCGGGCGCGAACGCGATCAATCCGGCCAATGCATCGGCCGGCGCCGCGGGCGCGCCGAACGGTTCGGTGCTGAAGGCCGGCGACGGTCCGCAGCCCAATCACGGAAACGCGGGTTCGACCGACGTCAAGATCCTCACGAGCTGCCCGTCGTGCCTGCAAGGGCTGTCGCGCTACAACGAAGACGCGGGTACCGAGGCGGACTACATCGTGGTCGAGATGGCACGTCACGTGCTCGGCGAAAACTGGATGGCGGACTACGTTCAACGGGCGAACAATGGCGGAATCGAGCGCGTGCTGGTTTAATGGCACGACCAACGATTTTTGCCGAGGACGACGATGGACTGCGTTTTTTGCCGTGAAGACGGCGGCCATGTGCTGTGGCAGGACGACGCGCTGCGAGTCGTCCTCGCCGACGAACAAGACTACCCGGGTTTTTGCCGGGTCATCTGGAACGCTCACGTCGCCGAGTTTTCGGATCTTTCTGCCGACGAGCGCGATCACGTGATGAAGGCCGTGTACGCGGTCGAGCGTGCGCAGCGGCGCGTGATGCAGCCCGCGAAGGTCAATCTCGCGAGCCTCGGCAACCAGGTGCCGCACGTGCACTGGCACGTGATTCCGCGTTTCTCGAACGACGCGCATTTCCCCCTGCCGATCTGGGCGCCGCGCCAGCGCACGGTGTCCGAAGCGATGTTGTCGTCGCGCCGCGCGCACGCCACGCTGCTGCGCGAAGCCGTGCGGCAGGAAATTGAACAGGCGCTGGGCTGAGCGTCGCTGAACCCGTCGCCGCGCATCGCCGGACTGCCGTCGGCGTGCGAGGCGGCCGATCCGACGTTATCACCCGCCGTTATCTGATGAGGCCAACATGAGCGGATTGACTCCCGAGACGCCGGTGCCGACAGGCGTGATCTTGCATTCGAAGTCGCGCGTGCTCGAACTGCAGTACGCGAACGGCGAAGCGTATCGGCTACCGTTCGAACTGCTGCGCGTGTATTCGCCGTCGGCGGAAGTGATGGGCCACGGGCCCGGTCAGGAAACCCTGCAGACCGGCAAGCGCGACGTGACGATCACGATGATCGAAGGCGTCGGCAACTACGCGCTGCAACCGACCTTCTCCGATGGACACGCCACCGGCATCTACTCGTGGGACCTGCTGTACGACATGGCCGTGCGTCAGGATGAACTCTGGCGCGCGTATCTCGCCAAACTGGCAGCGGCCGGCATCGACCGCGACACGCCGATGGTGCCCGCCGCGGCTGCGCACGGGCACTGTCACTGATACGATTCGCCCCCGAACGCCGCTCGAGCGGCGCAACATTCAAGAACACGCGAAAGGACGAGCGCGATGAGCAAAACCCACTTCGGCTTTCAATCGGTCGACGAACAGGACAAGGCGCAGAAGGTGGCGGGGGTGTTCCACTCGGTGGCCGCCAACTACGACCTGATGAACGACCTGATGTCGGGCGGATTGCACCGGGCGTGGAAGGTGTTCACGATCGCCCAGGCGAACGTGCGGCCGGGCTACAAGGTGCTCGACATTGCGGGCGGCACCGGCGACCTGTCGAAAGCATTCGCGAAACAGGCGGGCGAAACGGGCGAGGTCTGGCATACCGACATCAATGAATCGATGCTGCGCGTGGGCCGCGACCGGCTGCTCGACAAGGGCATCATCACGCCGGCGCTGCTGTGCGATGCCGAGAAAATCCCGTTTCCGGACAACTACTTCGACGTGGTGACGGTCGCGTTCGGCTTGCGCAACATGACACATAAGGACATCGCGCTTGCCGAGATGCGTCGTGTGCTGAAACCGGCCGGGCGGCTGCTCGTGCTCGAGTTCTCGAAGGTATGGGATCCGCTGAAGAAGGTCTACGATCTGTATTCGTTCAAGGTGTTGCCATGGCTCGGCGAGCGCTTCGCCAAGGACGCGGAAAGCTACCAGTACCTGGCGGAATCGATCCGCATGCATCCGGACCAGGAAACTTTGAAAACTATGATGGAACAAGCTGGTCTCGATGGCGTCAAATATTACAATTTGTCAGCTGGCGTGGTAGCTTTGCATGTGGGGATCAAATACTAGAGTCCCTAACCCATCGATTTTTAAAGGAAAGTGCGAAATGTCCGATTCGAATTTGTTATCTACTCGTAAGGTTAAGGGGGCGCTGGCGAGAAGAATCGGACTGATCGCGATGGTCGGTCTGCTGATGGCCGGCACGCTTGCCTCTCTCGAAGCCGAAGCGCGCCGCATGGGCGGAGGCCGCAGCTTCGGCCGTCAATCGAACAGTCTGCAACAGCAGCGCCAGACGACGCCGCCGTCCCAGCCGGCGCAGAACAGTCAGGCCACGCAGCAGAGCGCGCAGGCGGCGCCTGCGACTAAGCCCACGCCGCCCGCCGCGCCGAACCGCAATCGCTGGCTCGGGCCGATCGCCGGTCTCGCGGCCGGTCTCGGCATCGCCGCATTGCTGTCGCATTTCGGGCTCGGCGAGGCGTTCGCCGGCATGTTCGCGAACGTGATCGTGATCGCGTTGATCGCGATTGTGGTGATCTGGCTCATCCGCCGCTTCACCGGCCGTAAGCGCGATGCGGCGCAGCCTGCCTACGCGGGCACGGCGCCGTCGCTGAACACGAAAGGCACCGACTATATTCAGGAGCCGCGTTACACGGCGCCGCCCACCGGCTCGTATCTCGAACCGCAGGGCAACCCGTTGACCACGCCATCGCTCGGCGCGACGCCGTCGGTGCCGGCCGGCTTCGATTCGGAAGCGTTTCTGCGTAACGCGAAGGTGTACTTCGTGCGCCTGCAGGCCGCGTGGGACGTCGGCAACGTCGAGGACATCCGCGAATTCACGACGCCGGAAATGTTCGCCGAAGTGCGCGTCGATCTCGCGTCGCGCGGCACGCAGCCGAGCCAGACCGACGTCGTGCAGTTGAACGCCGAGCTGCTCGGCGTCGAGGAGCGCGCGAACGAATCCTTCGCGAGCGTGCGCTTCTCCGGTTTGATCCGCGAGGAGCCGGGCGCGGCGGCCGAGCCGTTCGTCGAAGTCTGGAATCTGACGAAGGCGAACCGCACTGGCGAAGGCTGGCTGCTTGCCGGCATCCAGCAGGTCGAGCAACACTGACATGTCGAAGCATCGAGTCGCGTTTGCCTCGAAAGGAGCCGGCCACGGCATGGCGATTCCTGACCTCGCGCATGGCTTAGGCCGTTCGGCATAGCAGGCCGCGAAGCGAACGGACGTTACAATGGGAGCCCGCGCAAGCACCTCGCTCGCGCGGGTTTTTTCTTGCCACCTTCGATGACCCTCGCCGCCAAGCCCTTCGCTGCTGCTGTCAATCATCTGCTCGCCCGCGAATCGTGGGCCCGCGAGCGCCTCGCCCCGTACGCGGGCAAGACCGCTCGCCTGTCATGTCCGCCGGTTGTGCTCGCGCTGCTCGTGCAGCCTGACGGCTATCTCGCTACGCTCGACGAAGCCGATGCGCATCAGTTCGACGTGACGATCTCGGTGCCGTCCGACGCACTGCCGGCCTTCCTGCAAGGTGGCCAGGCGGCGGTGATGAAGCACGTGAAGATCGAGGGCGACGCCGAGTTCGCGACCGTGATCGCGAAGCTCGCCGAGCATCTGCGCTGGGAGCCGGAGGAAGATCTCGCGAAGCTGATCGGTGATGGACCCGCGTGGCGCATCACGTCGCTAGTCCGCTCAGTCGGCGAGCATGTGCAGCGCACCGGTCGCAATCTGCTCGACACCGCCGCCGAGTACCTGCTCGACGAAAATCCGCAACTGGTGCGCCGCACCGCGCTCGCTGACTTCAACGTCGAGCTGGCGCGCGCGCGGGATTCGCTCGCGCGCGTCGAAAAGCGCATCGAGCGCATCGAACAGAAGGTCGAAGCCCGCGGCGCGCAAACGCCGGGCGGCGCCGCCACGTCGCGCGGCACGCGCTAGTCACCGGGCCCAGCCATGCGTTTTCTGCGTTTTCTCAAGATATTTTTCACGGTCATCCGCTTCGGCCTCGACGAAATGATGTTGAGCCGCATCAACGACCGGCGCGTGCGTCTGCTGCTGCGCATCACGACGCTTGGTCGCAAGTTCGATGCGCCGCCGGGGGTGCGTCTGCGGCTCGCGCTCGAAAGCCTCGGGCCGATCTTCGTCAAGTTCGGCCAGGTGCTGTCGACCCGTCGCGATCTGCTGCCGGTCGATATCGCCAACGAACTTGCCAAGCTGCAAGACCAGGTGCCGCCGTTCGATTCGGCGGTCGCGATCGCGCTCGTCGAGAAGTCGCTCGGCGCGCCGGTCGACGTGCTGTTCGACGATTTCGAGCGGGTCCCGGTCGCGAGCGCGTCGATCGCCCAGGTCCACTTCGCGAAGGTGAAGGCCGGCCAGCATGCGGGCAAGGCGGTCGCGGTGAAGGTGCTGCGCCCCAAGATGCTGCCGGTGATCGATTCCGACCTCGCGCTGTTGCGCGACATCGCCCTATGGGCCGAGCGTCTGTGGGCCGACGGCAAGCGCCTGAAGCCGCGCGAGGTGGTCGCCGAATTCGACAAATACCTGCACGACGAACTCGACCTGATGCGCGAGGCCGCCAACGGCAGCCAGTTGCGGCGCAACTTCCTGGGGCTCGACCTGCTGCTCGTGCCCGAGATGTACTGGGAGTTCTGCACGCCCACGGTGCTCGTGATGGAGCGCATGGTCGGCGTGCCGATCAGCCAGGTCGATACGTTGCGCGCGGCGGGTGTCGACATCCCGAAGCTCGCGCGCGAGGGCGTCGAAATTTTCTTCACGCAGGTGTTCCGCGACGGCTTTTTCCACGCCGACATGCACCCCGGCAACATCCAGGTGAGCCTCGATCCCGCGCACTTCGGCCGCTATATCGCGCTCGACTTCGGCATCATCGGCGCGTTGTCGGACTTCGACAAAAACTACCTCGCGCAGAACTTCCTCGCGTTCTTCAAGCGCGACTACCATCGCGTCGCGACGCTGCATCTGGAGTCGGGCTGGGTGCCGCCGAGCACCCGCGTCGAGGAGCTCGAAAGCGCGATCCGCGCGGTCTGCGAACCGTATTTCGATCGCGCGCTGAAGGACATTTCTCTCGGCCAGGTGCTGATGCGTCTGTTCTCGACGTCGCGGCGCTTCAACGTCGAGATCCAGCCGCAGCTCGTATTGCTGCAAAAGACGATGCTGAACGTGGAAGGCTTAGGCCGTTCGCTCGATCCCGAACTGGATCTGTGGAAGACCGCGAAGCCCTATCTCGAGCGCTGGATGAACGAGCAGATCGGCTTGCGCGGCTGGTACGAGCGTCTGAAGATCGAGGCGCCGCAGTGGAGCAAGACGCTGCCGCAGTTGCCGCGCCTCGTCCATAACATGCTGGCCGAGCGCCATCATCCGGTGGGCGGCGCGAACGACGACGTGATCCGCCAGATCCTGCTCGAGCAAAAGCGCACCAACCGTCTGCTGCAAGGCCTGCTGCTGTTCGGCGTGGCGGTCGGCGTCGGCGCGATGCTGGCGCGTGCGTTCCTGGTACTGGCTTATGGAGGTTAGATTCCGATGAGCGATCCGACCCAACCCGCCGCGCCCGATTTCGCAACCCGCGATCCCGACTCGCCCGAGTTCTGGGACGAACGCTTCGAGCGCCATTTCACGCCGTGGGATCAGGCGGGCGTGCCGTCCGCGTTTCGCGCGTTCGCCGAACGGCACCGCGACGTGGCCGTGCTGATTCCAGGCTGCGGCAGCGCGCACGAAGCGGTATGGCTCGCGCGCCAGGGCAACCCGGTACGCGCGATCGACTTCTCGCCGGCCGCCGTGGCGGCGGCACGCGAGCAGCTCGGCGCGCATGCATCGCTGGTCGAACAGGCGGATTTCTTCACCTATGCGCCACCGTTCGCACCGGCATGGATCTATGAGCGCGCATTCTTCTGCGCGCTGCCGCCGGCGCGCCGCGCCGACTACGCGCAGCGCATGGCCGAACTGCTGCCGGCCGGCGGGTTGCTGGCGGGCATCTTTTTCATCGGCGCGACGCCGAAAGGGCCGCCGTTCGGCGTCGAACGCGGCGAGCTCGATGCGCTGCTCACGCCACACTTCGAGCTGGTCGAAGACGAAGCGGTCGACGACTCGATCGCCGTATTCGCCGGACGCGAGCGCTGGCTCACCTGGCGGCGTCGCGGCTAACGCCACGCGCGCCGCTCTTGAGAGGTCCGGGGGTCGTCCCCATCTGGCGCGGTGGCGGGCGCGTCGTGCGTCCGCTTCCCGAAATCCGGGGAACGGACATCGTTTGCGGCTATAATTCAAGGCTTTGCAAGCGTTTACAAGATTTCAGTAGGCATTTGGAGTAAGAGAGGATCATGCCGATCTACGCTTATCGTTGCGGGTCATGCGGTTTCGGGAAGGACGTGCTCCAGAAGATGAGCGACCCCCAGTTGACGCAGTGTCCCGAGTGCGGAAAAGACACCTTTAGCAAACAACTCACCGCCGCCGGCTTCCAGTTGAAGGGCTCCGGCTGGTACGTGACCGATTTCCGCAGCGGCACGAGCGCGCCGGCCGCGTCGGAAGCGAAGTCCGAGCCGGCCGCAGCCGCTGCCCCGGCTGCATCGGCTGCCGTGCCCGCGGCGCCCGCCGCCACGAGCCCGAGCGGTTCCAGCAGCGCCTAGTGGGACTGCCGCCCCGCGCGGGCGGCGTATCTACCGCGCATGGGCTTCGGCCCGCGCAGCTTTCTGGCGGTACACATGACGACGAAGAAATTCACGCTCAAATCGGTGTTTCTGACCGGCCTGCTGGTGCTGGTGCCTCTGGCCATCACACTGTGGGTGCTCGGCCTGATCATCGGCACGATGGACCAGACGCTGTTGCTGCTGCCTACCTCGTGGCAGCCGGAACGCACGATCGGCTATCGCTTGCCGGGCCTCGGCGCGGTGCTCACGCTCGCGTTCATCTTCGTCGTCGGGCTGTTGACGCAGAACTTCATTGGGCAGAAGCTCGTGAAGTGGTGGGAACTGCTGGTCGCGCACATTCCGGTGGTCGGCCCGCTCTACACCAGCGTGAAGCAGGTGTCCGACACGCTGCTGTCGAGCAGTGGCAATGCATTCCGTAAGGCGCTGCTGATCGAGTACCCGCGCCGCGGGTCCTATACGATCGCGTTTCTGACCGGCATCCCGGGCGGCGACGTGGCCAACCATCTGAAGGAAGATTACGTCAGCGTATACGTGCCGACCACGCCGAACCCGACGTCCGGCTTCTTCCTGATGGTGCCGAAAAGCGAAGTGATCGAGCTCGACATGACGGTCGACGCTGCGCTCAAGTACATTGTCTCGATGGGCGTCGTGGCGCCGTCCGCGCCACCGCCGGCGCCGGTGCGCCGCGCCACCGTCGAGCCCCCGCTCTAATGCCGGCGCGCAACGCTTCATGCAGGATCGTCTGCGGCGCGCCGTTCAACCAATGCAAAACGAAAGACAAACATCATGTCGATGAGATCTGAATACTGCGGTCTGGTGACCGAGGAACTGCTGGGCCAATCCGTCTCGCTGTGCGGCTGGGTAAGCCGCCGCCGCGACCATGGCGGCGTCATCTTCATCGACTTGCGCGATCGCGAAGGGCTCGTTCAGGTCGTCTGCGATCCGGATCGCGCTGACATGTTCAAGGTCGCCGAAGGCGTGCGCAACGAGTTCTGCGTGCAGGTCAAGGGCATCGTGCGCGGCCGTCCGGAAGGCACGACCAATGCCTCGCTGAAGAGCGGCAAGATCGAAGTGCTGTGCCACGAGCTGATCGTGCTGAACGCGTCGGTCACGCCGCCGTTCCAGCTCGACGATGACAACCTGTCGGAAACCACGCGCCTCACCCATCGTGTGCTCGACCTGCGCCGTCCGCAGATGCAGCACAACCTGCGTCTGCGCTACCGCGTCGCGATCGAAGTGCGCAAATACCTCGACGAGCAGGGCTTCATCGACATCGAAACGCCGATGCTCACGAAGAGCACGCCGGAAGGCGCGCGCGACTACCTCGTGCCGTCGCGCACGAACCCGGGCCAGTTCTTCGCGCTGCCGCAGTCGCCGCAGCTGTTCAAGCAGCTGCTGATGGTCGCGAACTTCGACCGTTACTACCAGATCACCAAGTGCTTCCGCGACGAAGACCTGCGCGCCGACCGTCAGCCGGAATTCACGCAGATCGACTGCGAAACCTCGTTTCTGTCGGAACAGGAAATCCGCGATCTGTTCGAGGCAATGATCCGTCACGTGTTCAGGACGACGATCGGCGTCGAGCTCGACCAGAAATTCCCGGTCATGGAATACGCGGAAGCGATGCGCCGCTTCGGTTCGGACAAGCCCGACCTGCGCGTGAAGCTCGAGTTCACCGAGTTGACCGATGCGATGCGCGACGTCGACTTCAAGGTGTTCAGCACCCCGGCCAACACGAAGGACGGCCGTGTCGCGGCGCTGCGCGTGCCGAAGGGCGGCGAGCTGTCGCGCGGCGACATCGACAGCTATACGGAATTCGTGCGCATCTACGGCGCGAAGGGTCTCGCGTGGATCAAGGTCAATGAAGCGGCGAAGGGCCGTGACGGCCTGCAAAGCCCGATCGTGAAGAACCTGCACGACGAAGCGCTGAAGGCGATCATCGAGCGCACCGGCGCACAAGACGGCGACATCATCTTCTTCGCGTCGGATCGCGCGAAGGTCGTCAACGACAGCCTCGGCGCGCTGCGTCTGAAGATCGGTCATTCGGAATTCGGCAAGGCCAACGGCCTCGTCGAGTCCGGCTGGAAGCCGCTGTGGGTCGTCGACTTTCCGATGTTCGAATACGACGAGGAAGACAACCGCTACGTCGCCGCGCATCACCCGTTCACGAGCCCGAAGGACGAGCACCTCGAGTACCTCGAAACGGACCCCGCGCGCTGCCTCGCGAAGGCCTACGACATGGTGCTGAACGGCTGGGAAATCGGCGGCGGCTCGGTGCGTATCTACCGTGAGGAAGTGCAGAGCAAGGTGTTCCGCGCGCTGAAGATCAACGCGGAAGAAGCGCAGGCGAAGTTCGGCTTCCTGCTCGACGCGCTGCAATACGGCGCGCCCCCGCACGGCGGTATCGCGTTCGGTCTGGACCGCATCGTCACGATGATGGCCGGCGCCGACTCGATCCGCGACGTGATCGCGTTCCCGAAGACGCAACGCGCGCAGGATCTGCTCACGCAGGCACCGAGCGAAGTCGACGAGCGTCAGCTGCGCGAGCTGCACATCCGTCTGCGTACGCCGGAACCGAAGGCATAAAACCGCGGCCGCTGCGCGCGGCCGGCAAGCGGTCTTGCGTGTGCCGGCCAGCGAGCCGGCGGCCGCAAAAAAACCACACGAGCGAAACGAAAAGGCGCTGAGGTGATCTCCACCTCAGCGCCTTTTTCATTTTTTGCGTTACAGTGAAGCCACCGCTTTCCAGACCCTTTCGACCGTCATCCGACATGTACCGCGCGTATCGTCGCGCCCAGTTTGAGCCATGCCGAAACCGCCGAAAATTCCGCAGTCCGTCCTCGTCATCATTCATACGCCTGCGCTCGACGTGCTGCTGCTCGAGCGCGCCGATCATGCGGCGTTCTGGCAGTCGGTGACGGGTTCGAAAGACCGGCTCGACGAACCGCTCGCCGACACGGCGGTGCGCGAAGTCGGCGAGGAAACCGGCATCATGATCGGCGGCGCACTGGTGCCGCGCAGCGGGTTGTTCGACTGGCACTACTCGATCGACTACGAGATCTACCCGGAATTTCGTTACCGCTACGAAGCGGGCGTGCTCTACAACACCGAGCACTGGTTCAGCCTGCAGGTCCCCGAGTGCATCGACGTGACGCTCGCGCCGCGCGAACACACCGCGTATATGTGGCTGCCATATGACGAGGCCGCATCGCGCTGCTTTTCGTCGTCGAATGCCGATGCGATCCTGCAGTTGCCGCGGCGGCTCGCCGCACGCCCGGTCGACCCGCAATCCGGCCCGCTGGCCGGGGAGCGTGGCCAGTGAGCGCAGGCGGCTCGGGCCGTTTGGCGCGTCTGCGGCACACGTTGCTCGGCCGTCGTTACTGGCAGCGCTACCGCTTCACCAGTAACAACGAGGTCGAGCTGCTGCGCTCCGGCGACGATTTCTTCGACGCGCTGATCGAGCGCATCGACGCGGCCGAGCACAACGTCGCGCTCGAAACCTATATCTTCTGCGACGACGAAGCCGGCCACGCGGTCAGCGAGGCGCTGCTTCGCGCTGCCGCGCGCGGCGTCAGAGTGCGCGTGATCACCGATGGCGTCGGCACCGCGCGCCTGAAGATGTTCGAGCAATGGCCGGCCGGCGGCATCGAGCATCGCATCTACAACCCGCATCTGTTCGGCCGCTTCGGCTTTTCGCGCACGCACCGCAAGCTCGCGGTGATCGACGATCAGATCGCGTATTGCGGCGGCATCAATATCGTCGACGATTACGAGAACAACGGCGAGAAGCTGCCGTACCGGCGCTGGGACTTCGCGGTCGAGCTGCGCGGGCCGGTGGTCGCCGACGTGCGCGATGCGATCGACGTGCAGTGGCGGCGGATTCGCGTCGGCCATCGGCCGCTCGATTCGATGAAGCCCGACCTGTCGTCGCAGGACGCCAACTCGCTTGGCAGTCTGCGCAGACGCCGGCGACGCCGCAACGAGGCACTGTGGGCCGGCGGCGAGCCGTGCGTCGCATTCGTCGCGCGCGATAACCTGATCAACCGCCGCGCGATCGAAAAAGCTTATCTGGCCGCGATCGGCCAGGCGCGCCATGAAATCCTGCTCGCGAATCCGTACTTCATGCCGGGACGCAAGCTGCGTCGCGCGCTGGTGTTCGCGGCGCGGCGCGGCGTGGTCGTGAAGCTGATCATCGGGCGCAAGGAGTTCAAGGCGCTCGATTACGCCGTGCCGTTCCTGTACCACGCGCTGTTGCGCGCAGGCGTGCAGATCGCCGAATACGAGAAGACGCTGCTGCACGGCAAGGTCGCGGTGGTCGATTCGAACTGGGGCACGGTCGGTTCGTCGAATCTCGATGCGCTCAGCCTGATGCTGAACAATGAAGCGAACGTCGTGCTCGTGAACGATCCGTCGATCCCCAAACTGCGCGACGCGATTCTCGACGCGTTCACGGACGCGCGCCCAATCGATGAAGCGCACTACGAATCGCGACCGGCGCGCGTGCGCGCGTTGAGCTGGATCGCGTACACGAGCTACCGCGTCGCGATGAAGCTGCTGACGGTGGGCGGCTACGACTAATACCGCTCGCACGAGAGCCCGCGCTTGCCGCATCATGTCGGCCATCAATCGGCGCCAGCGAGCCGGGGCAAAGAAATAGAACACGCGCGAGAACACGCGCGCGCCGATCGGCAACCATCGAGTCAAGGCAAACGCCTCTAAAAATCTGATTGATCTGATGGTCGAAAGCCGCAAAATTAGAAGCCGGTTAGAAACCGGTTTCTAATAAAGTCCTTGTTTCGCGGACGGCAAGCACTCAATAATAGTACGGCCGTTCGATTTTCAATTCGGTCACATTAGAACGGTAAAACAGCTATGCGAAAAGGCGAACAAACCCGAGCCGCGATTCTCGACGCAGCACTCGATCTGGCAGGCCGAGACGGACTGGAAGGTCTGACGATTGGTCTGCTGGCCGAGCGCATGCAGATGAGCAAGAGCGGTGTGTTCGCGCATTTCGGGTCGCGCGAGGATCTGCAGATCGAGGTCGTGCGCGAATACCACCGCCGTTTCGAAGAAGAGGTGTTTTTCCCGAGCCTGCGCGAGCCGCGTGGTCTGCCGCGCTTGCGCGCGATGATTTCCCGCTGGATCGAGAAACGCATTCAGGAAGTCACGACCGGCTGCATCTACATCAGCGGCGCCGTCGAATACGACGACCGCGCGGACAGCCAGGTGCGCGAGCAGTTGGTGTCGAGCGTGACGACGTGGCGTGCGGCGCTCACGCGTGCGATCTCGCAAGCGATGGAAGAAGGGCATCTGCGCGCCGATACCGACCCGCAGCTGATGCTGTTCGAACTGTATAGCGTCACGCTCGGCCTGCATCACGACGCGCGCTTTCTGCATCTGCCGGATGCGGTGCGTCTCACGTGGGCCGCGCTGGAAAAACTGATTAATTCGTATCAAAGCGAAAGCCGTTAGCGGCGTCGCCGGAATCTACCGGAAACGCGCGGCGCAGAAGGTCCGACCACGGGCCCGGCCAACGGCCTGGCTTTTTGTCAAACCAGGGAGAGAGAGTCATGGGACAGTACGCCGCGCCGCTGCGCGACATGCAATTCGTGTTGCACGAACTGCTCAACGTCGAGGCTGAACTTCGGCAAATGCCGAAGCACGCCGAACTCGACGCCAACACGATCAACGCGGTGCTCGAGGAAGCCGGCAAGTTCTGCTCCGAAGTGCTGTTCCCGCTCAACCACAGCGGCGACCAGGAAGGCTGCACGTATGCCGGCGACGGCGTCGTGACCACGCCGAAGGGCTTCAAGGAAGCCTATCGGCAATACGTCGAAGCCGGCTGGCCGGCGCTCGGTTGCGACCCGGAATTCGGCGGCCAGGGACTGCCCGCGTTCGTCAACAACGCGCTCTATGAAATGCTGAACTCGGCGAATCAGGCGTGGACGATGTATCCGGGCCTGTCGCACGGCGCGTACGAATGCCTGCACGCGCACGGCACGCCGGAACTGCAGCAGCGCTATCTGCCGAAGCTCGTCGCAGGCGTCTGGACCGGCACGATGTGTCTGACCGAGCCGCATTGCGGCACCGACCTCGGCATTCTGCGCTCGAAGGCCGAGCCGAACGGCGACGGCTCGTACTCGATCAGCGGCACGAAGATTTTTATTTCGAGCGGCGAGCATGACATGGCGGAGAACATCGTTCACCTCGTGCTCGCGCGTCTGCCGGATGCGCCGAAGGGCACCAAGGGGATTTCGCTGTTCATCGTGCCGAAGTTCGTGCCGAACGAAGCGGGTGAGCCCGGTGAGCGCAACGGCGTGAAGTGCGGTTCGATCGAGCACAAGATGGGCATCCACGGCAACGCGACCTGTGTGATCAATCTCGACAACGCGAAGGGCTGGATGGTCGGCGAGCCGAACAAAGGTCTGAACGCGATGTTCGTGATGATGAATGCCGCGCGTCTCGGCGTCGGCATGCAGAGCCTCGGTCTCACGGAAGTCGCATATCAGAACTCGCTCACGTACGCGAAAGAGCGGCTGCAGATGCGTTCGCTGACCGGCCCGAAGGCGCCGGAAAAGGCCGCCGATCCGATCATCGTGCATCCGGACGTGCGCCGCATGCTGCTCACGCAGAAGGCCTACGCCGAAGCCGGCCGCGCGTTCTCGTACTGGTCGGCGCTGCAGATCGACAAGGAGCTGTCGCACGCCGACGAAGCGGAGCGCAAGGAAGCCGCCGACCTCGTCGCGCTGCTCACGCCGATCCTGAAGGCGTTCCTGTCGGACAACGCGTTCGAAGGCACCAATCACGCGATGCAGATCTACGGCGGCCACGGCTTCATCGCCGAATGGGGCATGGAGCAGTACGTGCGCGACGCGCGCATCAACATGATCTATGAAGGCACCAACGGCATCCAGTCGCTCGACCTGCTCGGCCGCAAGGTGCTCGGCGACATGGGCGCGAAGATGAAGAAGTTCGGCAAGCTCGTCGCCGAATTCGTCGAAGCCGAAGGCATCAAGCCGGAGATGCAGGAGTTCGTGAACCCGCTCGCCGAGATCGGCGAAAAGGTGCAGAAACTGACGATGGAAATCGGCATGAAGGCGATGCAGAACCCCGACGAAGTCGGCGCCGCGGCCGTGCCGTATCTGCGCACGGTCGGCCATCTGGTGTTCTCGTACTTCTGGGCGCGCATGGCTCGTATCGCGCTCGACAAACAGGCGTCGGGCGATCCGTTCTACAAGGCGAAGCTCGCGACCGCGCGCTTCTACTTCGCGAAGCTGCTGCCCGAAACGGCGATGACGATCCGCCAGGCGCGCGCCGGTTCGAAGCCGATGATGGACGTCGAAGAAGCGTTGTTCTGACGCTCGCACATCGAGCGAGGCCACACACATCGCGCGAAGCATGGCTGACGCTTCGCGCCATCGCACAACTCTCCGGAGAAACGACGTGAGCAATCTGATCATTCGCAAGGTAGCCGTGCTCGGCGCCGGCGTGATGGGCGCGCAGATCGCCGCGCACCTGATCAACGCCAAGGTGCCCGTGCTGCTGTTCGACCTGCCAGCCAGGGAAGGCCCGAAGAACGGGATCGCGCTGAAGGCGATCGAAAATCTGAAGAAGCTGTCGCCGGCGCCGTTCGGCGTGAAGGACGACGCGCAATACATCCAGCCCGCGAACTACGACGACGACATCGACAAGCTCGCCGAGTGCGACGTCGTGATCGAAGCGATCGCCGAACGTATGGACTGGAAGCACGACCTGTACAAGAAGGTCGCGCCGCACATAGGCCCGAACGCGATTTTCGCGACCAACACGTCGGGGCTGTCGATCACCGCACTGTCAGAAGGTTTCGCGGACGAGCTGAAGGCGCGCTTTTGCGGCGTGCACTTCTTCAATCCGCCGCGCTACATGCATCTGGTCGAACTGATCCCGACCGCGACGACGCGTCCGGAAATTCTCGATCAGCTCGAGACCTTCCTGACCAGCGTGGTCGGCAAGGGCGTCGTGCGCGCGAAAGATACGCCGAACTTCATTGCGAACCGCGTCGGCGTGTTCTCGATCCTTGCGGTTATTGCCGAAGCCGCGAAGTTCGGCCTGCGTTTCGATGAAGTGGACGACCTGACCGGCGCGCGCCTCGGCCGCGCGAAGTCGGCGACGTTCCGCACCGCCGACGTGGTCGGTCTCGACACGATGGCGCACGTGATCAAGACGATGCAGGACACGCTGCCGGACGATCCGTTTTTGCCGGTCTACGAAACGCCGGCCGTGCTCGCCGAACTGGTGAAGAAGGGCGCGCTCGGCCAGAAGACCGGCGCCGGCTTCTACAGGAAGGAAGGCAAGGCGATCAAGGTGCTCGATCCGAACACGGGTGCATATATCGACGGCGGCGGGAAGGCAGACGAACTCGTCGGCCGCATCCTGAAGCGTCCGGCTGCCGAGCGTCTGAAGCTGCTGCGCGAAACGCAGCACCCGCAGGCGCAGTTCCTGTGGTCGATCTTCCGCGACGTCTATCACTACATCGCCGTGCATCTGGAATCGATCGCCGACAATGCGCGCGACGTCGATCTCGCGATCCGCTGGGGCTTCGGCTGGAACGAAGGTCCGTTCGAAGGCTGGCAGACGGCCGGCTGGAAGCAGGTCGCCGAATGGGTGCAGGAAGACATCGCGGCGGGCAAGGCGCTCGCCAACGTGCCGCTGCCGTCGTGGGTGCTCGAAGGCGCGGTTGACGAGAAGGGCGGCGTGCACACGGCCGAAGGCTCGTGGTCACCGGCCACGCAGACCTTCGTGCCGCGCTCGTCGCTCGACGTGTACCGCAAGCAGGTGTTCCGCGCGCCGCTCGTCGGCGAAACCGGCGCCGATCCGAAGACTTACGGCAAGACGCTGTTCGAGACCGATGCGGTGCGCGCATGGGTCGACGATCGCGCGGGCGAGGACGACGTGCTGATCGTGTCGTTCAAGAGCAAGATGAACACGATCGGACCGGCGGTGATCGAAGGGCTCACGCAGGCGATCGAACTGGCCGAGAAGGACTACAAGGGCCTCGTCGTGTGGCAGCCCACATCGCTGAAGCTCGGCACGCCGGGCGGTCCGTTCTCGGCGGGCGCGAACCTCGAAGAAGCGATGCCCGCGTTCATGATGGGCGGCGCGAAGGGCATCGAGCCGTTCGTGAGGAATTTCCAGCAGGGCATGCTGCGCGTCAAGTACGCGAACGTGCCGGTGATTTCGGCGATCTCGGGCATCGCGCTCGGCGGCGGCTGCGAGCTCGCACTGCACAGCGCGAAGCGCGTCGTGCACATCGAGAGCTATCTGGGTCTCGTCGAAGTCGGCGTGGGTCTCGTGCCGGCCGGCGGCGGCCTGAAGGAAGCGGCGCTGCGCGCGGCCGAAGCGGCAAGCCAGGTCGGCGCGACGAGCGATCTGCTGAAGTTCCTGCAGAAGTCGTTCGAGAACGCGGCGATGGCGAAGGTGTCGGCCTCCGCGCTCGACGCCCGCGCGATGGGCTACCTGAAGCCTTCCGACACGATCGTCTTCAACGTGTTCGAACTGCTCGACGTCGCGAAGAAGGAAGCGCGCGCGCTCGCCGCGGCGGGCTACCGTGCGCCGCTGCGCGCGACCCAGGTGCCGGTCGCGGGCCGCTCGGCGATCTCGACGATCAAGGCGTCGCTCGTCAACATGCGCGACGGCCGCTTCATCAGCGAGCATGATTTCCTGATCGCGAGCCGCATCGCGGAAGCGGTGTGCGGCGGCGACGTCGAAGCGGGCAGCCTCGTCGACGAAGAATGGCTGCTGCAACTCGAGCGTCGCGCGTTCGTCGAGCTGCTCGGCACGCAGAAGACGCAGGAACGGATCATGGGCATGCTGCAGACCGGCAAGCCGGTGCGCAACTAAGCGGCGACCGCACAACGTGCATGGGACCAGAGTAAGAGCTTTGGCCAACTCTGGTCGACAAAGGAGATTCCCAAATGGCAAAGCAATTGCAAGACGCATATATCGTCGCCGCGAGCCGTACGCCGATCGGCAAGGCGCCGCGCGGCATGTTCAGGAACACACGTCCGGATGAGCTGCTGGTTCACGCGATCAGGTCGGCCGTCGCTCAGGTGCCCGGCCTCGACACCGGCGTGATCGAAGACGCGATCGTCGGTTGCGCGATTCCGGAAGCGGAGCAGGGCCTGAACGTCGCACGGATCGGCGCGCTGCTGGCAGGTCTGCCGAACACGGTCGGCGGCGTCACGGTGAACCGCTTCTGCGCGTCGGGTCTGACCGCGCTCGCGATGGCCGCGGACCGCATCCGCGTCGGCGAGGCCGATGCGATGATCGCGGGCGGCTGCGAATCGATGAGCATGGTGCCGATGATGGGCAATAAGCCGTCGCTGTCGCCGCATATCTTCGATCGCAACGAAGACGTCGGCATCGCGTACGGCATGGGCCTGACCGCGGAGAAAGTCGCCGAGCGCTGGAAGATCAGCCGCGAAGCGCAGGACGCGTTCTCGGTCGAATCGCACCGCCGCGCGTTCGCCGCGCAGCAAGCCGGCGAATTCAACGACGAAATCGCCGCGTACACGATCGTCGATCGCGTGCCCGATCTCGCGACCGGCGAGATCAACGTGAAAACGCGCGAGGTGTCGCTCGACGAAGGTCCGCGCGCGGACACGTCGATGGAGGGCCTCGCGAAGCTGCGCGCGGTGTTCGCGAACAAAGGCTCGGTCACGGCCGGCAACAGCTCGCAGACGTCGGACGGCGCGGGCGCGTTGATCGTCGTGTCGGAAAAAATCCTCAAGCAGTTCAACCTGACGCCGCTCGCGCGCTTCGTCAGCTTCGCGGTGCGCGGCGTGCCGCCGGAAATCATGGGCATCGGCCCGAAGGAAGCGATTCCGGCCGCGCTGAAAGCCGCGGGCCTGAAGCAGGACGACCTCGACTGGATCGAGCTGAACGAGGCGTTCGCCGCGCAGTCGCTCGCGGTGATCCAGGACCTCGGCCTCGATACGTCGAAGATCAACCCGCTCGGCGGCGCGATCGCACTGGGCCATCCGCTCGGCGCGACCGGCGCGATTCGTGCGGCGACCGTGGTGCACGGCCTGCGCCGCCGCAACTACAAGTACGGCATGGTGACGATGTGCGTCGGTACCGGCATGGGCGCGGCGGGCATCATCGAGCGTCTGTGAGCCGCTGATCGAACGGGGGATCCTTCTGTGATCCACCAGGGACCGCGCAACGGTTCGCAGGCCGCGCGGCTTGCGAACCGTTTTTACATTCAGCAGGAGCACAAGGAGATGAACGGGATGACGACGGATATTCTGGTCGAGCGCGCCGACGCGGTGCTGACCATCAGCTTCAACCGGCCCGGCAGGAAAAACGCGTTCACGGCCGCGATGTATCAGACGATGGCCGACGCGCTCGTAGAAGCGCAGGGCGACGCGTCGGTGCGCGCGATCCTGATTCGCGGCAGCGCGGGCATATTCAGCGCGGGCAACGATCTCGAGGACTTCATGAAGTCGCCGCCGGTTGGCGAAACCCCGCCGGTGTTCCAGTTCCTGCGCGCGCTAGGTTCGGCGGAAAAACCGGTGGTGGCGGCGGTCGCGGGGCCGGCCGTCGGCGTCGGCACGACGCTGCTGCTGCATTGCGATCTGGTCTACGCGGCCGACACCGCGAGCTTTTCGCTGCCGTTCACGCAGCTCGGGCTGTGCCCGGAAGCAGCGTCGAGCCTGTTGCTGCAGCGCGTGGCCGGCTACCAGGCGGCGGCGGAAAAACTGCTGCTCGGCGAGGCGTTCGACGCGGCCGAAGCGCACCGCATGGGCTTTGTGAATCGCGTGCTGCCGGCGGGCGAAGTCGACGCGTTCGCGGCGGCGCAGGCCGCGAAGCTGGCGGCGCTGCCGGCGTCGTCGTTGCGCGTGACGAAGAGCCTGATGAAGCGCGCGAGCCAGCAGGAACTGCAGACGCAGATGACCGAGGAAGCCGTGCATTTCGGCAAGATGCTGCTTGCGCCCGAAGCGCGCGAGGCGTTCAAGGCGTTCTTCGAGAAGCGCAAGCCGGATTTCCGGCGGTTCGACTGAGGGGTGTGCGACGCAGGCGGGCTTCGGGTGGGTTAGCCGTGAATCGTCGCTGCGCCGCTTCAATCGCTCAAGCTTGCTGCTGCCATGTGTCGTAATCGACGTAGCTGCCTTCGCGGCAGAAGCTCACGAGCCGCACGCCCGCCTCACGCGCGATCGCAATCGCGAGCGACGACGGCGCCGAGATCGTCGCGACCATCGGCACGTCGACGCGCGCGGCCTTGCGCACCAGCTCGTAGCTCGCGCGGCTCGACAGAAACACGAAACCGTCGCGCGTATCGGCGCGGTCGAGCACGAGCTGGCCGATCAGCTTGTCGAGCGCGTTGTGGCGGCCGACGTCCTCGAACGCAGAGTGGATCGCGCCTTGCGCATCACACCACGCGGCCGCGTGGAGGCCGCCCGTCAAACGAGTGAGCGCCTGGTGCTCGGGCAGCGCGCGCGCGGCGCGTGCGATCGCATCGGGCGCGAGCCGCTGCAAGAAGCCAGTGTCGGGTACACGCTGCGGTTTCAGATCCAGCAGATCGATGCTTTCGATGCCGCACACGCCGCAGCCGGTGCGCCCGGCGAGCGCGCGGCGCTTTTCCTTCAAACCGGCGAACGCCTGCTGCACGACCTGCAATTGCACCTCGGCATGCGGCAGCTCGCCGTGCCCGTGCAATTCGACCTCGATGTCCTGAATGTCGCTGCCGCGCTCGACGATCCCCTCCGAAATCGCGAAGCCGACCGCGAACGCTTCGAGATCGCGCGGCGTGCACATCATCACCGCGTGCGAGATGCCGTTGAACACGAGCGCGACCGGCCACTCCTGGCCGACGTGATCGGTGGCGGTTTCAACCGCCGCGCCGCGATGGCGGCGCACTTCGAGTTGCACCGCGCCGGGTTGTTCGTCGCTGTCGAGGGCGTGGGGCCGGCCGTCCGCCCGCTCGGTTGCGCGCCCGTTTTCCTGTCCGTTCAAGCTGCTTCACTCCTGTACCATGCCGCGCGTCAAAGGGTGCGCCGGGCTCGCCGTGTGCTTCGCGGCGGCCGCCGCGCGGGGCGCCGTCGCGCGAATAAGTTCTAAAATACCTCAAGCGACGCCCGCACGCTGTCCGCCACCGACAAGGAGCACTGACATGGGACTCAACGAAGCACCGCTTCTGTTCGACTTCGAAGTCGCGTCTTCGGAGAATTTCACTTATATCCCGATGTCGGTGCGCTTCAATCTCGACCGTTTCGGGCTGCGCATCACGCTCGCGCAGTGGCAGCAACTGCCGCTCGAAGATCGTAAGCTGCTCGCGCGTTTCCCGGTCGAAGACGACACGCAGATCGAACCGAATTTCGATCACGCGCTGTTCGAGATGCTGCGCACGCACGCGAACGTCGAACCGGAGTGGTTTACGCCTGAGGAGTCGCCGGCCTGGCGTCAAACCGACAGCGTGCCCGACGGTGTCGCGCATCAGGCGGGGCTGGCCGGTCTCGCCGCGCCGAGCGTCGCGCGCTGGGCCGAGCTCGATCCTTTCAAGCGCTATGTGCTCGCGAAGCTGTCGCGCAAGCCCGAGGCGAGCCACGATTTCGTCCCGGCGATGAAGGAATTTGGAGCCGCCGGCTAGGTGCGGCCGGCTAGGTGCGGCCGGCCAGCCGCTCCCAGCCAGGCGCCCCCACCAACTCGCAGCCTTCCCCCAAATCATCAGATTTTTTTCACGCCGACCCTCAACCCGCTTCCGATCGCGGCCGTTATCCAAAGGATGGCGCGTAAAAGACTTGCATCGATGCGGCCCGACGCACCGGCAGCGAGCGCGCTCTCCCGCCCTCGGAACGATTGACGTTCGGAATCCATGAATCCTTTTCTATCGAAGCGACTGCTGATCAATATTGCGGTCGTGGTCGTCGCGGTCGGTGCAAACGCGTTCGTTGCGTACACGCAGATTCGCGGGCAGCGCGACGCCGATGCGCGCCTCGCGCGCTCGACTAGCGTGCGCCTGAACCTCGATGCGTATCACGCCGCGCTCGATAACGCGCTCGCCGCTCTGCACCGCCTGAAAGAATCGGGCAAGCCGGTGCCGCCCGACGCGGCCGCTTCGATGACGAACACACTCGCGAGCCGCGAGCAATCACTGCGCGACGAACTCGCGAGCGAGCCGTACATGTCGGGGGCGCTCGCCAGCCTGAGCGCGGCGCGGCACGCGTTGCAGCACGATCTGGAGGACACGCTGCGCAACCATGCGAGTGACCTGCCCGGAGCGGCAAGCGCGGCGTCGGGCGTGGCGCACGCGGCATCGACCGAAGCACCAGGGGCGGCCCCCCTCGACGCGCCATTCGAGGCATCCCTCGACCCTGCGCCGTCGAACTCGCATCTTGCCCCCGCGCTAGAGCGTGTCGAAGCCGCGCTCGCCACGTTGCGCAGCGAGGAAAACCGCTCGTTGCAGATCTCGCTCGCGGCATCGGCGAGCGACAGCGAGCGCGCGATGTTCGTGCTGCTCGTGACGATGCTCACCGGCAGCGTGCTGCTGTTCCTCACGTTCGGCGTTCGCGAGAACAGCGCGCGCGAAAAACTGCGCAGCGCCCGCGCGCTGGTGCGCAACGACGAGCGTTTTCGCAGCCTGTTCGACGATCACACCGTGCCGATGTACATCTTCGATCGCGACACGCTGTGCTTTCTCGCCGTCAACAAGGCCGCGATCCAGCAATACGGCTACACGGAAGACGAGTTTCTCGGCATGACGATCCGCGCGATCCGCCCGAACTCGGAAATCGGCCGCCTGGAGACGCATCTGCAGCGTAGCGCCGACCTCCGCCAGAGCCACACGATGGCGGGCATCTGGCGGCATCGGCGCAAGGACGGCTCGATCCTCAGCGTCAACGTGTCCTATCACGCACTGAACTTCATGGGCCGCGACGCCTTGTTCGTGCTGGCGGACGACGTGACCGACCAGATCAACGCCGAAGCCGAAGCGCAGCGCTCGAATCAGATGCTCGAAGCGGTGATCGACAACATTCCGCAGCGCATCTTCTGGAAGGACCTGAACTCACGCTATCTCGGCTGCAACATGGCATTCGCGCGCGATGCGGGGCTCGCGTATCCCGAGCAGGTGGTCGGCAAGAGCGACGCCGACCTGGCGTGGCGCGCGTTCGCCGACCTGTTGACCGAGCACGATCGCGAAGTCGTGAGCACCGGCGTGCCCAAGATGAACTTCGAGGTCGACTTCGTGATCGACGGCTTGCACCGCACGACAGTCACGAGCAAGCTGCCGTTCACCGACGGCGGCGGTCAGGTGATCGGCGTGCTCGGCTCGTACACCGACATCACCGAGCGCAAGCGCGCCGATCTCGCGCTGCGTCTGCAAAGCCGGGCGCTCGACGCGAGCGTCAACGCGATCCTGATCACCGCGCCGTCGCCGTCGGGCAATCTGATCGAATACGTGAATCCGGCGTTCATGCGCATCACCGGCTACGATCCCGCCGAGGTGATCGGCCACGACTGCCGCGTGCTGCAACGCGACGACCGTGACCAGGAAGGCGTCGCGTTGATCCGCGAGGCGCTCGCGGCGAATCGCGAGGTCAGCGCGGTGGTGCGCAACTATCGCAAGGACGGCGCGCTGTTCTGGAATCAGCTGTTCATCGCGCCGGTGCCGAACGCGGAAGGCGTGATCACCCATCATATCGGCGTCGTCAACGACGTGACCGAGCTGATCCGCTATCAGGAGCAGCTCGAATATCAGGCCAACTACGACGGCCTTACGCGGCTGCCGAACCGCAACCTGCTGCGCGACCGGCTCGAACATGCGCTCGTCGTCGCGCAGCGGCATCATTCGGGCGTCGCGGTCGTGTTCCTCGATCTCGACGGCTTCAAGAACGTCAACGACAGCCTCGGCCATAGCGTCGGCGACCGGCTGCTCGGCGTAGTCGCCGAACGGCTCGCGCGCTGCTCGCGCACCAGCGACACGGTTGCGCGTCACGGCGGCGACGAGTTCGTGATCGTGATGACCGACACCGTCGACGAGCAATCGCTGATCACGTGGATGGAGCGCGTGCGCGCGTCGATCGCCGAGCCGGTGTGGCTCGACGGCACCGAGCTGTACGTCGGCTGCAGCATGGGCGCGAGCCTGTTCCCGCAGGACGGCGAGGATGCCGAAACGCTGATGAAGAAGGCCGACGTCGCGATGTATCGGGCGAAGGACATGGGCCGCAACACGTTCCAGTTCTATCAGCCGGAGATGAACGCGAGCGCGGGCGCGCGCCTGAATCTCGAACGACGCCTGCGCCGCGCGCTGCGCGACAACGAGTTCCTGCTGCACTATCAGCCGCAGGTCGATATCGGCAGCGGACAGATCGTCGGCATCGAGGCGCTGGTGCGCTGGCACGATCCCGAGGTCGGGCTCGTGCCGCCGTCGTCGTTCATTCCGCTCGCCGAGGAAAGCGGGCTGATCGGGCCGCTGTCGGAGTGGGTGCTGCGCGAGGCGTGTCGGCAGAATAAGGCGTGGCAGGATCAGGGCTTGCCGCCGGCGCGCGTGTCGGTGAATCTGTCGGCGCGGGTGTTCCAGCAGCGTGACATCGCGAAGCTCGTGATGCAGGTGCTCGACGAGACCGGACTCGAACCGAAGTACCTCGAACTCGAGCTGACCGAAAGCACGATCATGCGCAACGCGGAAGAAGCGGTGTCGATGCTCAACGAACTGCACGCGCTCGGCATCGGTCTCGCGATCGACGACTTCGGCACCGGCTATTCGAGCCTCAGCTATCTGAAGCGCTTCCCGGTGGACCGCTTGAAGATCGACCGCTCGTTCGTGTCGGATATCGGCGTATCGGGCGACGATGAGACGATCACGTCGGCGATCATCGCGCTCGCCCATTCGCTGAAGTTGCAGGTGATCGCCGAGGGCGTGGAAACGTCGGCGCAACTCGACTTCCTGAAGGAACGCGCGTGCGACGAAATGCAGGGCTTCTATTTCGCGAAGCCGTTATCGACGGAAGCGATTGCCGAACTGCTGCACGGCGGGCTGGTGCCGGAGCTGGAGCCGGCGTGAGGGGAGCGTGACGCGGCGACGGGTGTCGCCGCGGGTCGCCGCGTGCCGCGTCCAACGCTGCTCACTGAGCCGGCGTGTCCTTGAACACCGGCAGGCTTTCCGCGAACGCGGAAAACTTCTCGAGCCGCGGATGATCGGCCTTGCTGACCGCCTCCGGCAGCATCATGTGCGTGAACTGCCAGGCTACGGCGACGGCCACCTCCGCCGCGCTGAACTGCTGCTGCGTGTCGGGCAGCGGCCCTTCGCCCAACTCGCGTTCGAGTTCGGCATAGGCGGCGAGCAGTTGCGCGCGCACGCGCTCGACCCACGGTTCATGCTGCTTCTCCTGAGGCCGCAGATTGCGCTCGTAGACGATCTGCACGCTCTTTTCGCACGCGGCGAGCGCGAGACCCGTCAGACGCGCGGCGCGCAACGCCGCGTCGGCTTGCGTCGGGAACAGCGGGGTGGGGCCGGCGAGCGTTGCCAGATACTGCAGGATCACCGTCGAGTCCATCAGGATCGCGCCGTTGTCGGCGACGAGCGTCGGCGCCTTGACGACCGGGTTGATCTTCGCGAACTGGTCGTAGGTGCGGAAAACCGAAATCGACTCGTGTTCGAAGTCGAGCGCGAGCAGCTTCATGCAGATGGCGACGCGCCGCACGTAGGGCGAGTCGAGCATACCGATCAGTTTCATCTCGTTTCCATGAGAAGAGCGACTATGGGGCGTCCCGGGCCTCGTGCGCTGATCGGCTGGAACGGCTAGCGGGTGGCGCGGCGCGTGACGCGTGGAATCGCTAGCTTAAGCATCCTCGCCGGCTCAGTCCAGCGCGGGCAGCGCGCGCGGACGGCGGTCGCTGTCGGTGGCGACGTAGGTGAGGATCGCTTCCGTGACCTTGACGACTTCCTGCGAGAGCCTCAACCGCTGCGCGTAGACCTCGACCGACACGGTCACCGACGTATTGCCGGTCTTCACGATATCCGCGTAAAAGCTCAGCAGATCGCCGACGAACACCGGTTGCTTGAACAGGAAAGAATTAACCGCGATCGTCGCGACCCGCCCATTCGCGCGACGGCTTGCCGGAATCGAGCCGGCGATGTCGACCTGCGCCATGATCCAGCCGCCGAACACGTCGCCATGAATGTTCGCGTCCGATGGCTGCGGCATGACGCGCAGCGCGCACGGCTTGGACGGAAGTTGAAGAAGATCGGTCATCGGGACATCCTTGGGAAACGTGTTCGAGTGTATTGACGCGCATTGACGCAATGGCTGGGCCAGTTCGACAGTAGGCCATGCAAAGCGCCGCCAGTCGGCTTCTGCGACAATAGAAAGATCAGGAATTGTACGGGAAAGCACCCAGCGAAGCGCGCGAGCCGCGCGCCGCTGCGAACTCCGGCAGCTCCACACTCTCCCCACGATTTATGCGCCGCGCTCCTTCGTCCGAACCCTCGCCGATTTCCACCGCACCCCGCAACGACTGGCAAACGATCCTGTCGCTGCTGCCATACCTTGCCACCTACAAATGGCGAGTCGGCTTCGCGCTCAGCTGCCTGATCGGCGCGAAGGTCGCGAACCTCGGCGTGCCGATCGTGATGAAGCGCATCGTCGACAGTCTCGCGTCGGTCCGGCATCTGACCGCGCTCGGCCGCACGCAGGACGCGCCCGGCATCGTGCTGCTCGGCGGCGTCGGCTTGCTGGTGGTCGCGTATGCGGTGGTGCGGCTATCGACGTCGCTCTTCACCGAGTTGCGCGAAATGCTGTTTTCGAAAGTGACCGAAAGCGCGGTGCGCCAACTCGCGCTGAAGGTGTTCCGCCACCTGCACGGACTGTCGCTGCGCTTTCATCTGGAGCGGCAGACGGGCGGCATGTCGCGCGATATCGAGCGCGGCACGCGCGGCATCACGCAGCTGATTTCCTATTCGCTGTACAGCATCCTGCCGACGCTCGTCGAAGTCGGTCTCGTGCTCGGCTTTTTCGTCGTCAAATACGAGGCCTATTACGCGATCGTCACGTTCGTCGCGCTCGCGGTGTACATCGCGTTCACGGTGAAGGTCACCGAGTGGCGCACGCACTTTCGCCGCACGATGAACGAGCTCGATTCGAAGGCGAATTCGCGCGCGATCGACTCGCTGCTCAACTACGAGACCGTCAAGTACTTCGGCAACGAGGAGTGGGAAGCGAGCCGCTACGACGAGAACCTGAAGCGCTATCGCGCGGCGGCGATCAAGTCGCAGCGTTCGCTGTCGGCGCTGAACTTCGGGCAGCAGGCGATCATCGGCACGGGGCTCGTGTTCATCCTGTGGCGCGCGACCCAGGGCGTGATGGCCGGGCGTCTGACGCTCGGCGACCTGGTGCTGATCAACACGTTCATGCTGCAGCTGTATATTCCGTTGAATTTTCTCGGCGTGGTCTATCGCGAGCTGAAGCAGAGCCTGACCGACATGGACCGCATGTTCTCGCTGCTCGGCGCACCGCGGGAAGTACCCGACGCGCCCAATGCGGTGGCTTTGCAAGTGAGCGGCGCGCAGGTGCGCTTCGACGACGTGAGCTTCGCGTACGAGCCTTCGCGGCAGATTCTGCACGGCGTGAGCTTCACGATCGCGGCCGGCACGACGACGGCGGTGGTCGGCCACAGCGGCTCGGGCAAGTCGACGCTCGCGCGGCTGCTGTTCCGCTTCTACGATCTCGACCGCGCGACGGGCGGCGCGATCCGCATCGACGGGCAGGATATTCGCGACGTCACGCAGGATTCGCTGCGCGCGTCGATCGGCATCGTGCCGCAGGACACGGTGCTGTTCAACGACTCGATCTACTACAACATCGCGTACGGTCGGCCGTCGGCGACGCGCGACGAAGTGATCGCGGCGGCGCGCGCCGCGCATATCCACGAGTTCATCGAGAGTCTGCCGAAGGGCTACGACACGCCGGTCGGCGAGCGCGGGCTCAAGCTGTCCGGCGGCGAAAAGCAGCGCGTCGCGATCGCGCGGACCATACTCAAGAATCCGCCGATCCTGTTGTTCGACGAAGCGACGTCCGCGCTCGATTCACGCTCCGAGCGCGCGATCCAGCATGAGCTCGACCTGATCGCGCGCGAACGCACGACGCTGATCATCGCGCACCGGCTGTCGACGGTCGTGCACGCGCAGCAGATCATCGTGATGGACAAAGGGCGCATCGTCGAGCGCGGCACGCACGCGGAGCTGTTGCGCGCGAACGGTTTGTTCGCGCAGATGTGGGCGCTGCAGCAGCGCGCCGCGCACACCACGGATGCGGTGGAAAGAGCGGAAGCAGTCGGGGCAGGTGAGAGCCCGGCGAAGTAAAGCTCAGCGCGCGCGCAGCAGCCGATCGAGCGCTTCCAGCTGCGCCTGGGTGCCGATGTTCTCCCACAAGCCTTCGTACAGCTCGCCGCTCGCGAGCCCACGCGCGATGGTCGCGCGGTAATACGGGCTCAGCGCGCGCCGCGTGCCGCGCGGCAGATCGCTGAACATGCGCGTGTCGTACAGACCGAAACTGCCGAACGTGAGGCGCGGCTGCGCGTCGAGCGACAGCACGCCGTCGACGAGACCAAAGTCGCCGTTCGGGTGAAACGCCGGGTTCGGCACCATCACCAGATGCATGCCGGGCTCGGGCAGCGCCTTCAGCCGGCCGGCGTGCGCGTGCAGCGCGGCGTAGTCGTAATCGGTGTACACGTCTCCGGCCACCGCGACGAACAACTGATCCGCGCCCTCGTCGGTCAGTAGCGGCAGCGCCTGCGCGATGCCGCCCGCGGTCTCCAGCGCCTCGTGCTCGGGCGAGTAGCGCAGCTCGACCTGCCAGCGCGAACCGTCGCCGAGCGCGGCTTCGAGCTGCGCGCCGAGCCACGCATGATTGATCACGATGCTACGGATGCCGGCCCGCGCGAGCCGTTCGATCTGCCATACGATCAGCGGCTTGCCGCCCGCTTCGAGCAAGGGCTTCGGGCACGCGTCGGTCAACGGACGCATGCGCTCGCCGCGGCCCGCGGCGAAAATCATCGCTTTCTTTACGGACATCGTCATCGGTCAGAAGGTGTAGCCGATTTCCTGCGCGCGGCCGTCGAGGTCGTCGAGCAGTTTCGCGAACCCGCGCAGCGGCGCGTAACGCTCCGCCACCTTGCGTGCATAGCCGATGAAGCGCGGCAGGTCGTTCATGTAATGCGCCTTGCCGTCGCGGTAGTTGATGCGGCAGAACAGGCCGAGCACCTTGATGTGCCGCTGCAGCCCCATCCATTCGAGCTGGCGGTAGAACTCGCCGAAATCGGCATCGACCGGCAGGCCGGCTTTTTTGGCGCGCTCCCAGTAGTACGCGAAGCAGTCGAGCTCGAACTCCTCGTCCCAGCTGAGGAACGCGTCGCGCAGCAGCGACACGACGTCGTACGTGATCGGCCCGTACACCGCGTCCTGGAAGTCGAGCACGCCTGGGTTCGGCTCGGCGATCATCAGATTGCGCGGCATGAAATCGCGCAGCATGAAGCTTTGCGGCTGCGCGCGCGCGCTCGCGATCAGCAGCGCGAACGTGCGATCGAGCAGCGCGCGCGTGGCGGCATCGACCTCGCGGCCAAGGTGCCGGCCGATGAACCACTCGGGCATCAGTTCCATCTCGCGGTGCAGGAACGCTTCGTCGAACGGCGGCAGCACGTCTTCGCGCGAGCTGAGCTGCCAGCGGATCAGGGCGTCGAGCGCGTCGCGCATCAGCGCGCGAGCCGCGCGCGTGTCGCCCGCGGCCTGCGCGTCGGTCAGCGCGCCCAGATACGACGCGGTGCCGAGATCGGTGACGAGCATGAAGCCCGCGTCGAAGTCGACCTCGAGCACGCGCGGCACATGCACGCCGGCGGCGGCGAGCAATTGCGCGATCTGTGCGAATTCGCGGCATTTTTCGGGCGGCGGCGCGTCGACGGCGATCAGCGTGGCCGCGCCGTTGCCTTGCGCCGCCTTACCGGCGAGCCGGAAATAACGGCGGAAACTGGCGTCGGACGAGGCCGGAACGAGGGTGTCGGGCTCGAGCGCATGGCGCGCCGCGTGGCCTTGCAGCCAGGCCTTGAGCAGGGAGAGACGGGTGTCGGTGAAATCTTGGGTGGAAGGCAGCGTCATGAAAAGCGGCGGCAAATTCTTGGGGACAACGTCTTGCCATATAATACCCCACGACTTTTTTGACGCGACTCACACGCCAGCTTTCGCGTGCTCCGTTTCACCGCCCGCCTTATCACTCGGCAAATTGGGAATCCAGACGTGCAGCCGACTCTAACGGTCGCGGTGTGCAGGCGGTGGATCGTGACGACGAAAGCTTACGCACGGGTCGACTCGCCAAACGATACATGCCGCCCAGACAGCTTTCCGATACCACTCCTTCCTGTGCAGTAGTGCCGCGCAAAAGGCGGCTCGTCGCGGCGCTGATCGCCGTTCCGGGCCTGATGCCCGCGCTTGCGCACGCCCAACTGGTGGGGGAAGCTGCGCAACCGCAGGCGGTCTACCCGCCGTGGGGCATGCAGCTTGCGCCGCAGCTCGAGGATCATCCGTTGCAAACGGGCCAGCGGCCGGCCACCTTCGTGCTCGGCGACCACGCGAGCGGCACGATCGACCAGGATCTGGCCGCCAAGGGCTCGGCGGAAGTGCGGCACAACACGTCCGTGATCAAGGCCGACGCCCTGCACTACGATCAGGACACGGACATGGCCGATGCGTACGGCAATGTCCACGTGATCAATACCGGCAATACCTTCATCGGACCCGAAGCGCATCTGCGCGTCGATTCGACCGAAGGCTTCATGACCGCGCCGAAGTACCACTTCACGCTGACGGGCGGCTCGGGTAGCGCGCAGCGCGTCGACCTGCTCGACGCCGAGCGCTCCGTGTTCACGCAGGGCACCTACACGGCATGCGCGTGCACGGACAATCCGGCCTGGTACATCAAGGGCAGCGAATTCGATTTCGACACCGGCGCCGACGAAGGTGTCGCCTACAACAGCGTGCTGTTCTTCCAGGGCGTGCCGGTGTTCGCGTCGCCGTGGCTGTCGTTCCCGCTGTCGGGCGATCGGCGCAGCGGCCTGTTGCCGCCCACGTTCTCGCTGAGCTCGACGAACGGTTTCGAGCTGTCGGTGCCGTATTACTTCAACATCGCGCCGAATCGCGATCTGACGGTCACGCCGCGTCTGATCTCGAAGCGCGGTGTGCAGTTGCAGAGCACGTTCCGCTATCTGTCGCCGACGTATTCCGGGTCGATCACCGGTGAATTTCTGCCCGACGATCGCCTGACGAAGACCAACCGCTACGCGCTGTACATCCAGCACAACCAGAATTTCGGTAACGGCTTCGGCGGCTACATCTATTACAACAAGGTTTCGGACAACACCTATCCGGAAGACCTGTCGTCGTCGGTCAACCAGTTCATGAACGGCACCCAGCTCCTGTATCAGCAGGAAGCCGGGTTGACCTACAACAACGGACCGTGGTCCGTGCTCGCGCGCGAGCAGCACTGGCAGACGCTGGAGCCGTCGGTCGCGCCGTACGGCCGCCAGCCGCAGTTGAACGTCAAGTACGCGAAGTACAACATCGGCGGCTTCGATTTCGGCGCTGAAGCCGACTACTCGAACTTCCGCATCACCACCGCGGATCTGAGCGAAGGCCAGCGGGTGCTGTTCAACCCGTACCTGTCGTATTCGGTGGTGGGGCCGGGCTACTTCGTCACGCCGAAGGTGCAGTGGCACTTTGCGTCGTACAACCTGAACAACATCGGCACCGATCTGGCGAACGTGCCGGGGGCGCAGAAGAATTTCACCGAGTCGATTCCGACCTTCACGTTCGACACGGGACTGACGTTCGAGCGCTCGGTGCGCATTTTCGGCGCGGACTATATCCAGACGCTGGAGCCGCGCCTGTACTACGTGTACACGCCGTACCGCAACCAGAACAACGCGCCGCTGTTCGATACCGCCGAATCCGACTTCGGTCTCGCGGAAATCTTCACGCCGAATACGTTCGTCGGTAACGACCGGATCGCCGACGCGAACCGCCTGACCGCCGGTCTCACCACGCGCTTCATCAACCCGTCCACCGGCGACGAGCGCGCGCGCTTCGTGATCGCGCAGCAGTATTACTTCCGGGATCAGCGCGTTACGCTGACGCCGACCCAGACCAGTACCCAGGCCACGCACTCGGACCTGATCGCGGGCGCGTCGATCAAGCTGGGCGCCGGTTTCGCTTCGGAAACGGCGTTCCAATATAATGCGGACAATAACCAGCTCACGAAGACGAGTGTCGGCTTCGGGTTCAGTCCGGCGAGCGGCAAGGTCATCAACGTCGCGTACCGCTACACGCGCGCCAACACCACGCTCGACAACCAGCCGATCAATCAGGTGTTGATTTCGGGCCAATGGCCGCTGACGCACCGGATGTACGGTGTCGGCCGGTTCAACTACGACCTGGGTGGCCACCGTATCGTCGACGGCCTGGTCGGCCTGCAATACGACGCGGACTGCTGGACGCTCGGCGCCGGCATCCAGCGCTACGCGAACGGCCTGAACTCGTCGGGACAGAATCAGTCGAGCACACGGTTTCTGGCGCAGTTGACGTTCAAGGGCTTGTCGAGCGTCGACAACGGGCTGATGACCGCGTTCCGCAGCAGTGTGGCCGGCTACATGCCGTTGCCGCCACCGCCACCGCCGGAGTCGCGGTTCACCAACTACGAATGACGGTCGCCCGGTCATTCACGGCTTGCGAAAAGACGGGCGAAGCGCCCGACATCATTGGAGTATCTGTGGCAATCATGAAACAGCTTCGCTTGGCAATACTCGCGGCGGGTCTCGTCGCCGCGGCGTCCTTCCTTCCAGTCGCGTCGGTACAGGCGCAGGCATTGGCCGGCAATAGCGGCCAGACGGTGGACACCATCGCCGCAGTGGTCAACAACGGTGTCATCACGCAGCGCGAGCTCGACGAGCGGGTCGGTCTGATCGCGCACCGGCTGAACCAGCAGAACGCTCCGGTGCCGCCGACGGACCAGTTGCGCCAGCAGGTGCTCACGCAGATGGTGCTCGAGCGCATCCAGCTGCAGAAGGCCAAGGAAGACGGCATCACCATCGACGACGCGGCCGTGCAGCGCACGCTCGAGCGTCTCGCGCAGGCGAACAACATGTCGCTCGCCATGTACCGCGCGCGCATCGAGGCGCAAGGCGTGCCCTGGACCACTTTCACGAGCGACGCGCGCACGGAGCTGACGCTGTCGCGTCTGCGCGAGAAGGAAGTGGACAGCAAGATCACGGTGACGGACGCCGAGGTCGCGAACTACATCGCCAGCCAGCGCGGTCCGGGCGCCGGCCAGACGAACGACCTGCACATGCAGCACATTTTCGTGAAGGCGCCGCTCAACGCCTCGGAGACCGACATCGAGGCGGCGCAGAAGAAGGCCGCGGCTCTGCTCGCCGAAGCGAAGGGCGGCGCGGATTTCGAAAAGCTTGCGAAAGCCAATTCGCAGGCGCCGGACGCGTCGAAGAACGGCGGCGATCTCGGCTTCCTCGCGCCGTCGAAGCTGCCGCCCGAGTTCGTGAAGGCCGCGTCGGCACTGCGTCCGGGTGAGATCGATCCGGATCTGATCCGCACCAACGACGGCTTCGAGATCGTGCGTCTGGTCGAGCGCCGTGCCGGCCAGGGCACCAGCGCGGACGCGCCGAAGCTCGTGCAGACGCACGTGCGCCATATTCTGCTGCGCGTCGGCGACGGTCAGTCCGAACCGCAGGCACGCCAGAAACTGCTCGACATCCGCAACCAGATCGCCGCCGGCGGCGACTTCGCGAAGTTCGCGCGCACCTACTCGCAGGACGGCTCGGCGTCGCAAGGCGGTGACCTCGGCTGGGTCAGCCCGGGCGAGACGGTGCCCGAGTTCGAGCGCGCAATGAACTCGCTGCAGGACGGTCAGATCAGCGAACCGGTGCGCAGCGAATACGGCTACCACCTGATTCAGGTGCTCGGCCGCCGCGATGCGCAAGGCTCGATTGCGCAGCAGATGGATCTCGCGCGTCAGGCCATCGGCCAGCGCAAGGCGGAACAGGCGTATGCCGACTGGCTGCGCGAGCTGCGCGATACCGCGTACGTCGAAGTGAAGCCGGCCACGGCGAACGTGCAATAACAGAGCCAATGCGATGACGAGCGCTGCCCAGCCCACCCACCGCCCGCTGCAGATCGCGATCACGACCGGCGAGCCCGCCGGCGTCGGTCCCGAGCTGACCGCGCAGGCGCTGGCCGGCGCGGCGGCGCACTGGCCTCAGGCGCAGTTCACCGTGCTCGGTGATGCGCAACTGCTCGCTGAGCGCGCGCGCGCGGTCGGCGTCGATTGGGCGGCGCTGCTCGCGCCAGGCCCGCGCGTGCGGCTCGAACATCACTCGCTTGGCGCACCAGCGCAGGCAGGCAAGCTCGACGCCGCGAACGGCCGCTATGTGCTCGATCTGCTCGATGCGGCGATCGACGGCGCGGTGGCCGGCAGGTTCGACGCGATCGTCACCGCGCCGCTGCAAAAAAGCACGATCAACGACGCCGGTGTGCCGTTTACCGGCCACACCGAATATCTGGCCGAGCGCACCCATACGCCGCGCGTCGTGATGATGCTCGCGGGCACCGGCAAGCGGCCGCTGCGCGTCGCGCTTGCGACCACGCATCTGCCGTTGAAGGACGTGTCGGCGGCTTTGACGATCGAAAGCCTCGTTGCAACGCTGCGCATCATCGATCACGACCTGCGTCACCACTTCGGCTTGCCCGCGCCGCGTATCCTCGTGACGGGGCTCAATCCGCACGCGGGCGAAAACGGCTATCTGGGCCGCGAGGAAATCGACGTGATCACGCCGGCGTTGCGGCAGGTGAACGGCGAGGGCGTCGACGCGCGCGGTCCGTATCCGGCCGACACGCTGTTCCAGCCGCGTTATCTCGACGAAGCCGACTGCGTGCTCGCGATGTTCCACGACCAGGGCCTGCCGGTGCTGAAATTCGCGACGTTCGGCGAAGGGATCAACGTGACGCTCGGCCTGCCGATCATCCGCACGTCGGTCGATCACGGCACCGCGCTCGATCTGGCCGGCACCGGCCGCGCCGACGCGGGTAGCCTGATGGCCGCCGTCGACACGGCGGTGTCGATGGCGCAGCATCGTCGCGCGGGCTGAGGCGCGGGTAGCGTGGGCGGTCGCGGTGCTCGTGACGCGCCGCGTGGCGTCGTGTTTCCACCGTGACGTCTTTCATTCTCAAGCAGTTTTCTTTCTAGCGTTTCTCCGATGTCCACCAGCAGACAGCAAGGCCGGCACCAGGGCCATCTCGCGCGCAAGCGTTTCGGTCAGAACTTCCTGGTCGACATGGGCGTGATCGATTCGATCGTCGACGTGATCCGGCCGCAGCGCGGCGAGCGCATGGTCGAGATCGGGCCGGGCCTCGGCGCCCTGACCGAGCCGCTGATCGAGCGGCTCGCGACGCCCGAGACGCCGCTGCACGCGGTCGAACTCGACCGCGATCTGATCGGCCGTCTGAAGACGAAGTTCGGCAACCTGCTCGAACTGCACGCGGGCGACGCGCTCGAATTCGACTTCGGCTCGCTCGCGGCACCGGGCGACAAGGCGTCGCTGCGCATCGTCGGCAATCTGCCGTACAACATTTCGAGCCCGCTGCTGTTTCATCTGGCGACGTTCGCGGAGCGCGTGATCGATCAGCACTTCATGCTGCAGAACGAGGTGGTCGAGCGGATGGTGGCGGAGCCGGGCACGAAGGCGTTCAGTCGCCTGTCGGTGATGCTGCAGTACCGCTACGTGATCGACAAGCAACTTGATGTGCCGCCCGAGTCGTTCCAGCCGCCGCCGAAGGTCGATTCGGCGATCGTGCGGATGATTCCGTACGAGCGGCACGAACTGCCGGTGGTCGACGAAAGCGTGCTCGGCGGGGTGGTGACGGCGGCGTTTTCGCAGCGTCGCAAGATGTTGCGCAACACGCTTGCCGCGCTGCGCGACACCGTCGATTTCGACGCGCTCGGCTTCGATCTGCAACGCCGCGCGGAGGACGTGCCGGTCGCCGAATACGTGAGTGTGGCGCAGGCGGTGGCGGCGCGCTCGGCCGCTGCGCCGGAATAGACTCGTCGCTCGACGGCGGCAGGGCGCCGCCGTCGAGCCCGCTTACCGTTTCGCCGGCGCGTTGACGAGCGCGATGCCGGTCAGCACCAGCAGCGCGGCGATCAGAAAGCGCGCGCTGAACGACTCGCCGAGCAGCAGCACGCCGAAGGTGACGCCGAACAGCGGCGTCAGAAATGAAAACACCGACAGCCTTGACGCGATGTAACGCGTCAACAGCCAGAACCACAACAGATAGCTGACGAACGCGACGATCACGGCTTGATACGCGAGGCTCGCGAGCGCGAGCGGCGTCACGCTTTCCACGCGCACCTCGCCGAGCCCCAGCGCCAGCGCGAGCAGCACCACCGCCGACACAGTCAGCTGATAGAACAGCGTCTTGCTCGCGCTCGTCCGCGCGAGCCGCGAGCCGCGCACGATCACCGTGGTCGCGGCCCACGCGATGCCGCCGAGCACGCCGAGCGCATCGCCGGCCGCGCCCGCGAGCGTCGAGCCGTGGACCGCGCTTGCAGCCGTGCCCGCGTCTGTGTGCAGGAAGCCGTCCGCGAACGCGAGCGCCATCCCCGCGAACGCGACGACAATGCCGAGCCACTGGATGCGCCGCATGCGTTCGCCATCGACGAACCAGTGCAGGCCGAGTGCCGTGAAACACGGCGCCGTGTACAGAAAGACCGCCATGCGCGACGCGCTCGTCAGCGTCAGGCCGAGAAAGATGCAGACGAACTCGGCCGCGAACAGCACGCCCGCGAGCAGGCCCGCGCCGAGCGTGCCGTCATCGCGAAAGAGCGGCGTGCCGCGCGAGCGTGCCCATGCCCACACGAGCAGCGCCGCGATCGTCGAGCGCAGCCCCGCCTGAAAGATCGGCGGCACCGCCGCATTGGTGGTCTTGATCGCGACTTGCTGCAGCCCCCAGATTGCGCACAGGCCGATCATCAACAGGATCGCGAAGCTATCCGGGGTGCGGCGCGCGGGCAAGGCGGTGGTCGTGCTCATGGCGGTGTGGTGAAGAGGTGGGGAGTGCACGGCGAGCCGGTCGGTCCGGTGCGCGGCGAAAACGCCGAGCGTCAGTAGTCGGCGTTTTTTGATGGCGTCGGCACGAGGCAAGATTGCCGGGCGAATTCGCCCGGCGTCAATTCGCCGGGTGCAACGTGAAGCCGGGCTGTGTTTTCATCGTTCTGGCTGACAGCGCGACTCGTGCTCGCCATCGGACGTTCAGTCGACTCGCCCCTTCTTCTGTATCAGCTCGATCTTGTACCCGTCCGGATCGGCGACGAAGGCGATGACAGTCGTGCCGTGTTTCATGGGCCCAGCTTCGCGTGTAACGACACCGCCGCGTTTCTTCACTTCTTCGCATGCCGCATAGGCGTCGTCGACTTCGAGGGCGATGTGACCGTAGCCGGTTCCGAGGTCGTACTTGCTCGTGTCCCAGTTGTACGTCAGTTCGATCGCCGCGCCTTCGGATTCGTCCTCGTAACCGACGAATGCGAGGGTGAACTTCCCGTCCGGGTAGTCGTGCTTTCGAAGCAGGCGCATTCCGAGAACTTCAGTGTAGAACCGGATCGATGCGTCCAGATCACCGACTCGAAGCATGGTATGCAAGATTCGCATGAGGACTCCTTTGATAGTTTGTCGATAAATGCGTCGACCTGCGGCAATTGTAAATGATTGCCGTATAGCTTGAGCCCGAAGCCGCGCCGCCCGCCCGGCGCACTGCGGACTCGATGCGCATCGTGGAATTCGATCGGACCTATTTGAACAAAAAAGTATGGGCAATAAGGGTTTGTGTGCGGTTGCCGGTTTGATATTAGTGTCCAACACTCAGCATCAATCCGGTTCGTCAGATAGTAGTCTGATATATCGGACAATCGATGCGTGACCCGGCGATTCGTTGAGCGTGCAGACAGGCGCTGAAGCCGATTCGTCCGCTCCGGACCACTCTTCTCCGCTTAGGACCCTGCCATGAAGCTTGCCAAACGAGGCGCCCACGCCGCCTTTCTGTTCGCTGTTGCTGGATTGCTCGCAATCACCGGCTGCACCAAGGTTGCCACGCCAGGGCAGAGCGCAGCGGCATCCCCCTCGACGCTTCAGGCCGTGCTGCAGCGAGGCACGCTGCGCGTCGGCGACTGCCTGACGTTCGCGCCGTTCGGGTTCTATAACAAGGACGGCCAACCAGACGGCTATGACGTGGACCTCGCGAAGGAACTCGCGAAGCAGATGGGCGTGAAGCTCGAGGTCGTGAATACGACGAGCGCGAACCGGATTCCGAATCTGCAGACCAGCAAAGTGGATGTCGTGTTCTGCAACTTCACGCGTAATCTGGAGCGCGCGAAAGTAATCGAATTCACGACCCCCTACGTGGTTGCCAGCGAAGCACTGCTGGTCAGAAAAAATAGTGGCGTTCAGTCGATCAAGGACATGGGCGGTCGCACGATTGCGACGGTCAAGGGCTCGACCAATGGCGACGAAGTGCGCTCGCTGAATATCCCGATCAAGATCCAGGAATACGACAGCTCGCAGGCCGCGATTCTTGCCGTCAAGCAGGGGCAGGCCGACGCGATGATCGAGGACAACAACTTTCTTGCGTATCAGGCCAAGCTCGATCCTGAACTTGCCGTCACGAACGAAGCGCTGGTCCCTCTCGAATACAACGCGTTCGGTGTCAAGGCCGGCGATCAGGAATGGCTCAACTACCTGAATCTGTTCCTCTTCAACGTCAATGCGTCGAAGCTCAACGCGCAGCTCTACAACAAGTGGTTCGGCACCGATCCGCGCTACCCGCTCAATCCGCAGTTTTGAGGAGCGGGAGATGCCGATATCTAATGAAACCCGAACGATGCGGAGGGTGAGATGAGTTACGAGTGGCTCACTCTGTGGGGCTACGTGCCCGAGTTTTTGAGCGCGAGCTGGCTGACGTTGCAAGTGACCGTGCTGGCATTCGTACTGGCGCTAGTCCTCGGCTTGTTGACCGCGCTTGCCAGCGGTTCTGCGCTCGCGCCATTTCGGTTGATTGCTCGCGGCTACGTTGAAATCATCCGCAACACGCCTGTTCTCCTGCAGATTTTCATCGTTTTCTTCGGTCTGCCGTCGGCGGGTATTTCGCTCGACGCATACTGGGCGGGCGTCATTGCGCTTGGCGTCAACGTCGGTGCTTATCTATCGGAAGTGTTCCGCGCCGGCATACAGTCGGTGCCGCGCGGCCAACTCGAGGCCGCCGGCATTCTCGGTCTCGAACGCGCGCAGATCTTCGTCGAGGTCGTGCTACCGCAGGCGACGCGCGCGGTCTATCCGGCCATCGTCAACTACCTGATCCAGTTGCTGCTCGGTACGTCGCTGCTGTCCGCCATTGCGTTGCCGGAGTTGACCGGCACTGCGACCGTGATCAATTCGCGGACGCTTCTCTATCTTCAGACGTTCAGCGTGACGCTCGTCGCGTATCTCGTGCTCAGTAACGTACTGTCCTGGCTTGCGGGCCAGCTCGGAGCGCGGATCTTTCATCCTCCCCTCGTCATGCCGGCGCGCACCGGTTTCGGGACCGGCTTTATGCGCCGGACGAAACGGGCCTGATTCCCGGATTGGAGTTGGATCATGTCAGTCGAATTGCTGAAAACCAGTTTCTCCATCCTGCTGCAGGGTCTGGTGACGACGCTGTTGCTTTCCATTGCGTCCATCGTGGGCAGCACGCTGATCGGCCTTTTCGCCGCGGTCTTGCGGTCGTTCGGACCGTGGGGCACAGCCCGCCTTGCCAGACTCTATACGGAGCTGTTTCGCGGCACGCCGGTACTCATCACGCTGATGTTCATCTATTTCGGCGTGTCGTACTTCGGTTACGCGATCGACGTCTTCGCAGCGGGCGTCATCGGCTTGAGCATCTATCAGGGCGCCTACATCGCCGAAATCTTCCGCTCAGGGATCGAGGCGGTACCCAAAGGTCAATGGGAGGTATCTCAGATCCTCGGTCTCACGCGGGCTCAGTCGTTCTCGTTCGTCGTGCTGCCTCAGACGGGAAAGATCGTGTTGCCGCCTCTCGTCGGTCAGTATCTGTCGCTCATCAAGGACACGTCGATCGTCAGCATGATCGGAATGTCCGAGTTGATGCATGGTGGCCAGGCCATCGTCGACCGGGTCGGAAAGCCCGTGGAAATCTACGGACTCGTCGCCCTCATTTACTTCGCCGTGTGCTTCCCGCTCTCGCAATGGGTGCGCCACCATGACAGCAGGAGATTGTCGTGAGTAACCAAAGCCAAACCAGACCCATCATTTCACTGACGGGCGTCAGCAAAGCATTCGGTTCGACTCGGGTGTTGAACGAAATCAATCTCGAGGTTCGCTCGGGCGAAGTGCTGGTGCTCATTGGCGCGTCCGGCTCGGGTAAGAGCACGGTCTTGCGAATCATGGCGGGATTGGAGACCACCGATTCCGGCGAGGTCTGGGTCAACGATGTGCCCATGCATGATCCGCGCCGAGCGCGAGAGATTCGTGGCCATGTCGGCATGGTCTTCCAGCAGTTCAATCTGTTTCCTCACAAGACCGCGCTCGGCAATGTCACGCTCGCGCTTATCAAGGCACGCCGCATGAGTCCGGACGACGCGCGCAAGCGCGCCATGGACACACTCGACCGTGTCGGGCTCGCGGACCGCGCGGCACACTATCCAAGCCAGTTGTCGGGCGGTCAGCAGCAACGCGTGGCGATTGCGCGAGCGCTCGCGGTCGAGCCCGGCATCATGTTCTTCGACGAGGCGACGTCCGCGCTGGATCCGGAGCTGGTCGGCGAGGTCACCGAGGTGATGCGTGGGCTCGCGCGCGACGGCATGACGATGGTCGTCGTCACGCATGAAATGGGCTTTGCCCGCAAGACCGCCGACCGCGTGGTCTTCATGGACAAGGGCGTCATCGCCGAGCAGGGCGATCCGGAACAGATCTTCGTCAATCCCGCGAACGAACGCACGCGGCAATTTCTGCACAGAGTTCTCGACCATTGATTTGTCACGGCCTGTAAGTCGCTTTCGCGGGTCTGCCGCGCGATAAACTCACGTCGCTTGAAAGACAACCGGTCGGATGAACGCTTTACGGAGTGAACGCATGGCTGTAACCGAATCGTCTCGGGCGAGAGGCGTGGATCGCGTCATCGCGATGTTCCGGCAATTGCACGTCGCCCAACGCCCGCTGACCATGCGCGAATTAATCGAGGCGACCGGCGCGCCGCGTTCGAGCATTTACGAGCTGGTCGCGATTCTCGCGGAAGTGGGCTGGCTCGAGACGGCCGCGGATGGGAGCGTGTTCTTCGGGCGCGAGATGCACTACTACGGGTCCGACTATGCAACGCACAACGATCTGATTAGCCGCGCGCATCAATCCATTCTGGCATTGGTACGGAAGTACGACGAGACCACGCAGCTGTGCATGCTGGAAGGCAACAAGTACACGGTCGTGTTATCCGAGAACAGTGCCCGGCCATTCAACATCAGTTCGGACATCGGCGTGAGAGTGCCGATTCCGTGGACCGCCACGGGACGTCTGCTGCTAGGTCACCTGAATGCCGACGAGATTCGCGCGCTCATTCCGGCCGAAGATTTCATCCTCGACAACGGGGTGAATATCGAATTCGGCGAATTCCTGAACGACGTGCAGGCCGCAAAAGAACGAGGCTACTGCTGCACCGAAGGACTCTCGAATGCGTTCAGGCTTTGTATGGCAGCGCCGATTCGCGACCGTGCGGGACTGCCGATTGCGGCGCTGTGTTTCATGACCGGCCGCGACACGAGCCCGGACAGGCGCGGCGTGATGCTCGACGATCTGTTGCAGTCCGCGAAAGCGCTCTCGCATAGATAGCGCCCGGCCTCAAAGCGTCGGCAACAGCTCCGGCGGATGCGACTTCAGTGTCTGCCGCGCCTCGCGGAACTCCGGAAAAATCGATTCGACCGTCTGCCAGAAGCGCGGACTGTGATTCATCTCGCGCAGATGCGACAGCTCGTGCGCGACGACGTAGTCGATGATCGACAGCGGAAAGTGGATGAGCCGCCAGTTCAGGCGGATTTTGCCGTCGCTCGAACAACTGCCCCAGCGCGTCGCCGCCGAAGACAAGGCATACGCGCGATAGTTGACGCCCAGCTTCTGCGCGTAGATCGCCAGACGCTCGCCGAACAGCCGCTTCGCTTCTCCTTGCAGCCAGCCCTGCACGCGATCCTTGATCTGCTGCGGGTCGGCTTGCAACGGCAGCGGCAATTGCAGCGCGCCGTGCTCGGCGCTGAACGCGAGCATGCCTTGCGGCGCGCCGAGCGTCACGCGCACCGGCTGACCGAGGTAGGGCACTTCGGCGCCGTCTTGCCAGTCGATCTTCGGCAATGCACGCTGCTCGACGCGCGTTTGCCATTCGATCAGCTTCGTAAAAATCCAACGCTGTTTTTCGGTGATCGCGGTTTCGATATCGGCGAGCGTGACCCAGCGCGGCGCGGTGATCGTGAGGCCGGTGCTGTCGATCGCAAAGCCGATCGAGCGGCGCGCGGAACGCTTGAGCGCGTAATGCAGCGTGCGTGAACCGATGGCGAGACTGCGCAGCTTGCTGCCGTCCGGCGCGAGCGGCGCGACGGGCGGCCGGGCCGGTGCTGAGCCCAATGAACCCGGCGCGGAAGGTGAAGGAGACGACGACGTCGACCCCGGCTCGGCGAAGAGCGGGAGATCGAGCTGCCGGTTTTCGAGCGCCGCGGCGGGCTGCGGCGTAGGAGACTTCTGCATCGGCTTCGCTTCGCGCAATACGCCTTCGGAGTTCGAGGGCGTGGCGCGTCAGATGGGCGCGGCGGCGGAATCGTTAGCCGCCGCGCTGTAGGCAGTCGGATCGATGCGGCGCATCTCGGCTTCGATCCACTGCTCGACGCGCGTGTTCACTTCGTCGGGCGTGAGCCCCGTCGTGTCGATCGGCTTGCCAATCGACACCGTGACTATACCCGGATATTTAAGAAACGAGTTGCGCGGCCATACGCGGCCCGCGTTGTGCGCGATCGGCACGACGGGGGCACCGCTCGCGATCGCGAAGCGCGCGCCGCCGGTCTTGTACTTGCCCTGCTTGCCGGTCGGCGTGCGCGTGCCTTCCGGAAACATGATGACCCATGCGCCTTCGGCCATGCGGGCCTTGCCCTGGTTCGTGACCGATACGAACGCGTATTTGCCTTCCTTGCGGTTGATGTGAACCATCTTCAGCATGCCGAGCGCCCAGCCGAAGAACGGCACATACAAGAGCTCGCGCTTGAACACGTAGCACAGCGGGCGCGGCATGATCGCCGGAAAGGCGAGCGTTTCCCACGCCGACTGATGCTTCGACAGCAGCACGGCCGGGCCGTTGGGCAGATTCTCGAAACCTTCGATGCGGTAGCGGATGCCGTTCAGGTAGCGCACCGTCCACAGCGTCAGACGACACCAGCCGGCCGCCATCCAGTAGCGGTTTTCCGCGCGCAGGAACGGAAACGCGATGAAGCACGCGGTCGCGTACGGCACCGTGAACACAACGAAATAAATCAGCAGCAGCAGGGAACGGATAAAGCGCATCGGCGTGGTCGGTGGGGGGTGGGAGCGCGGTGCGCGCGTTTATTCCTGAGCGTCGGCGAGAAAGTCGAGCGCGAACGCGCGCAGGTCGTCGTGCACGATCGTGCCTTCGGGCAAGCCGCCCGCGGCGAGGGTCTTGCGGCCCTTGCCGGTCAGCACCAGATGCACCGGGTGACCGAGCGCAGCGCCCGCCTGCAGATCGCGCAGAGAATCGCCTACCGTCGGCGTATGCGCCGGATCGACCTCGAATCGCTCGGTGATCATCTTCAGCATGCCGGGCTTCGGCTTGCGGCATTCGCATTGATCTTCCGCCGTGTGCGGGCAGAAGAACACCGCTTCGATGCGCGCGCCGACCGCTGCCGCCATCCGGTGCATCTTCAGATGCATCGCGTTCAACGCATCCATGTCGAACAGACCGCGGCCGATGCCCGACTGGTTCGTCGCGACTGCGACGCGATAGCCGGCCTGGTTCAGGCGTGCGATCGCTTCCAGCGAGCCGGGCAGCGCGACCCATTCGTCCGGCGACTTGATGAATGCGTCGGAGTCGACGTTGATCACACCGTCGCGGTCGAGGATCACCACTTTCTTGATCGGCATGGCGCGGTGCTCAGGCGGCGAGTCGGGAAATATCGGCGACGCAGTTCATCTGCTGATGCAGCGCGCCGAGCAGAGCCAGACGGTTCGCGCGCAACGCGGGGTCTTCGGCGTTGACCATCACGTCGTTGAAGAACGTGTCCACCGGTTCGCGCAGCGCGGCCAGCGCCGTCAGCGCGCCGGTGTAGTCGCGCACGGCCAGTTGCGATTGCACGCGCGGCGTGACCTGTTCGAGCTGCGCGTTGAGCGCCTTCTCCGCTGCCTCGGTGAGCAAGCCGGGCTGCACGCCGCCATTCGTCACGCCTTCCGACTTCTTCAGGATGTTCGAGATACGCTTGTTGGCCGCCGCGAGCGACGCCGCTTCGGCGAGCGACGCGAACTCGCGCACCGCGTCGAGGCGCGCGACGAGGTCGTCGAGCCGCGTCGGGTTCAGCGCGAGCACCGCGTCGATTTCGCTGGCCGCGTAGCCGCGTTCGCGCAGCAGGCCGCGCAGGCGGTCCATGCTGAATTCGTAGATCGCGTCGGTCGAATCGGCAACGCTCGGCACACCGGCGAATTGCGCATAAGCGATGCGCAGCAGCTCGACGAAGTCGACGTTCAGCTGCTTCTCGACCAGAATGCGCAACACGCCGAGCGCATGACGGCGCAGCGCGAACGGGTCTTTCTCGCCGGTGGGCTGCAGGCCGATGCCCCAGATGCCGACCAGCGTTTCGAGCTTGTCGGCGAGCGCGACGACAGTGCCGGTCGCAGTGGTGGGCAAGGCGTCGCCCGAGAAGCGCGGCTGGTAGTGTTCCGAGCATGCGAGCGCGACTTCTTCCGGCTCGCCGTCGTGGCGCGCGTAGTACGTGCCCATCGTGCCTTGCAGCTCGGGGAATTCGCCGACCATGTCGGTGATCAGGTCGGCTTTCGCGAGGCGCGCGGCGCGCGTCGCGAGCGCGACGTTGGCGCCGGTCAGTGCGGCGATCGCGCCGGCCAGCCCTTCGAGCCGCTCCACGCGTTGCAGCGCCGAGCCGAGCTTGTTGTGATAAACGACGTTCGCGAGCAGTGGCACGCGATCCGCGAGCGGCTTCTTCTTGTCTTGCGTGAAGAAGAACTTCGCATCGGCGAGACGCGGACGCACCACGCGCTCATTGCCTTCGACGATCTCGACCGGCGTCGCCGTCTCGATGTTCGACACGATCAGGAAGCGCGAGCGCAGCTTGCCGTTCGCATCGGTCAGCGCGAAGTACTTCTGGTTCGTCTGCATCGTCAGGATCAGGCATTCCTGCGGCACTTGCAGGAATTCGTCCTCGAAGCGGCACTCATAGACAACCGGCCATTCGACCAGCGACGTCACTTCGTCGAGCAGCGCTTCGGGCATCACGACCTTGTCGTCACCGCCTTGCGCGAGCAGTTGCGAGCGGATCGCTGCCTTGCGCTTCGCGAAGCTCGCGATCACGCGGCCTCTGTGTTCGAGCGTTTCGGCATACGACTGCGCATGCTGGATCTGCACGAAGCCTTCGGACAGGAAGCGGTGGCCGAGCGTGGTGTCGTCGGCGTCGATGCCGAGCACGCTGACCGGCACGATTTCCTCGCCGTGCAGCGCGGTCAGACGATGCACGGGGCGCACGAACTTCACGCTCGAACCGTCGGGGCGCTGATACGTCATCGGATTCGGAATCGGCAGCTTCGCGAGCGTTTCGTCGAGCGCGCCTTGCAGGCCGTCGGCGAGCGTCGCGCCCGGCGCCGCGTAGCGCAGGAAGAACGCTTCGGCTTTACCGTCCTGGGCGCGTTCGAGGTCGTTCACCGTGAAATCGGGGAAGCCGAGCGCGGCGAGTTTCTTCGCGAGCGGCGCGGTGGGCTGGCCGTCTTTATCGAGCGCGACGGAAACCGGCAGCACTTTTTCGCGCACGTGTTTTTCCGGCGCGAGCGCGCGCACGTTGTGAATCGTCACCGCGAGACGACGCGGCGTAGCAAAGCGTTCGAACGACGGCTCGCCTTCGATCAGGTCGCGCGCCGCGAGGCGCTGCGCAATGCCTTCGGCGAAGGCGTCGCCGAGACGGGCGAGCGCCTTCGGCGGCAGTTCTTCGGTCAGCAGCTCGACGAGCAGGGTAGCGTGTTGAGATTGAGTCATTGGTTGAAGTTCTCGTCAGTCCTGGTCGATCTTGCGTTCGACTTTCAGCGGCGGCGCCCACGCGGGCATCGCGGCTTCCTGCTCGTCGGTGGTGAGGCCGGGCACGCCGTGCACCGGATTGCCGAGCATCGGGAAGCCGAGCTTTTCGCGCGAGTCGTAGTAGGCCTGCGCGACCAGACGCGACAGCGCGCGAATCCGGCCGATGTACGCCGCGCGTTCCGTGACCGAAATCGCGCCGCGCGCGTCGAGCAGGTTGAACGTGTGGCCGGCCTTCAGCACGAGCTCATAGGCGGGCAGCGCGATCTGTGCATCGATCATGCGCTTCGCTTCCGCTTCGTAGCTGTTGAAGAACGTGAACAGCAGATCGACGTTCGCGTGCTCGAAGTTGTAGGTGGACTGCTCGACCTCGTTCTGGTGATACACGTCGCCGTAGGTCAGGCGGCGCAGTTCGGGGCCGTTCGGGCCTTGTTCTTCCCACTCGGTCCAGACGAGGTCGTAGACGTTCTCGACCTTCTGCAGATACATCGCGAGGCGCTCGAGTCCGTAGGTGATTTCGCCGAGCACCGGCTTGCAGTCGAGACCGCCGACCTGCTGGAAGTACGTGAACTGCGTCACTTCCATGCCGTTCAGCCACACTTCCCAGCCCAGCCCCCATGCGCCGAGCGTCGGGTTTTCCCAGTCGTCCTCGACGAAACGCACGTCGTTCTGCTTCAGGTCGAAGCCGAGCGCTTCGAGCGAGCCGAGGTACAGGTCGAGAATGTTTTCCGGCGCGGGCTTGAGCACCACCTGATACTGGTAGTAGTGCTGCAGACGGTTCGGGTTCTCGCCGTAGCGGCCATCTTTCGGGCGGCGCGACGGCTGCACGTAGGCGGCGCGCCACGGCTCGGGGCCGATCGCGCGCAGGAACGTATGGACGTGGGATGTGCCCGCGCCGACTTCCATGTCGATCGGCTGGAGCAACGCGCAGCCCTGCTTGTCCCAGTAGGACTGCAAGGTCAGGATGATTTGCTGAAACGTGAGCATGAAGTGCCTTTCGGGCATGGGGCCATGCCGCGTGCGCCGAAGCGCGCGAGGGGGCCGTGGAGCGAAGTGCTAAACCCGAGATTTTAACGGAAAGGAAGGGGGGCGGCCCGTTTTGCGGGGTCGGACGGGCCGCGATGCGGTTTTTGGGCGACAGGCGACGCGGCAAGGGCCGCGCGCACGTTCAGCTCGCCGCCAGCTCCGCCTTCGGCGAGAACGAATCGCTTTGCGCGATCGGCCAGTAGGTCTCGAACAGGGTATAGCGATAGTTGCCGTTGAGCAGGTCGTTCGGTTCGAGATATTTGAGCAGATCCGACATCAGCCGCACCTCATGCGAGGACACGCGCCGCACGATGTGATGCGCGCGCAACTCAGCCGGATGCCGGAGCCCGGCGGCCTGGATGATTTCCTGCAACGCGTGCAGCGTGTTGTGGTGGAAGTTGAACACGCGATCGGCCTTGTCCGGCACCACCAGCGCGCGCTGGCGCACCGGATCCTGGGTCGCGACGCCGGTCGGGCAGCGGCCGGTATGGCAGGTCTGCGCCTGGATGCAGCCGACCGCGAACATGAAGCCGCGCGCCGCGTTGACCCAGTCCGCGCCGATCGCGAGCGTCTTCGCGATATCGAACGCGGTGATCATCTTGCCGCTCGCGCCGATGCGGATGCGTTGCCGCAGACCGATGCCGACCAGCGTGTTGTGCACGAGCAGCAGCCCCTCCTGCAACGGCACGCCGACGTGATCGGTGAATTCGAGCGGTGCCGCGCCGGTGCCGCCTTCCGCGCCGTCCACGACGATGAAGTCCGGCAGAATGCCCGTTTCCAGCATCGCCTTCGCGATACCGAAGAATTCCCACGGATGCCCGATGCACAGCTTGAAGCCGGTCGGCTTGCCGCCCGACAGCGTGCGCAGCCGCTCGACGAATTCGAGCAGCTCGCGCGGCGTCGAGAACTCGGAGTGCGTCGCCGGCGAGATGCAGTCGCGGCCCATCGGCACGCCGCGCGTCTCGGCGATTTCGGGCGTGATCTTCGCGCCCGGCAGCACGCCGCCGTGACCGGGCTTCGCGCCTTGCGACAGCTTCACCTCGATCATCTTCACCTGCGGTTCGGCGGCCTGCTTCGCGAACTTCTCCGCGTTGAAGGTGCCGTCGTCGTTACGGCATCCAAAATAGCCGGACGCGATTTCCCAGATGATGTCGCCGCCATGTTCGCGATGATATTTCGACATCGAACCTTCGCCGGTGTCGTGCGCGAAGTTGCCTTTCTTCGCGCCGAGGTTCAGCGCCATGATCGCATTGGCCGATAGCGAGCCGAAGCTCATCGCCGACACGTTGAAGATCGACATAGAATACGGCTGCCCGCGATCGGGGCCGACGACGATGCGAAAGTCGTGACCGTCGAGCGTGGTCGGCGCGAGCGAGTGGCTGATCCATTCGTGCGCGACCGCCTTCACGTCGATCCGCGTGCCGTATGGGCGGCTGTCGACATCGTTCTTCGAGCGCTGATAGACGATGCTGCGTTGCGCGCGCGAGAACGGCTTCTCGTCGGTATCGTCTTCGACGAAATACTGACGGATCTCCGGGCGGATGGATTCGAAAATGAAACGCAGGTGGCCCCACAGCGGGTAATTGCGCAGGATTGCATGGCGCTGTTGGCTCAGGTCGAACACGCCGAGCGCGACGAGCGCGGCCGGCACGAGGATCCAGAACCATGACAGGTGATGCGTCGCGGCGAGCGCGGCACATACCGCGGTGAGGGCGATTGCGCACCACATGGCCAGATAGCGTCGAGAAAACATGGGGACTCCAGTGCAGTGAAGATCATTGCGGCGGCATCGTCCGCACGTGAGCGCGGGGCGGTATCGGTCGCGAAGGAAAACCGGCGGTTGCGGGTCACGGTGCGATGCGGACCGGCGAAGTCCGAAGATAAGGCCTGCGAATGGAAGCCAAGCGTCGCACGCGAAGGTGAAGTGTGTGTGAATGCGCCAGGCGGGCGAAACATGGTGAACGGCGCGAACCTGCCGGAATGGTACGACCCGCCGCGCCCGCCGTTATGCATCGCTCAACGCGCGCCGAGCAGAGCCGCTTTTTGCCGCGGGGTTTGCGGCTCGTCCTGCGCCTGGCCTTGCGGCTGCTTTGGCTTGTGCGCCTGCTTGCGACGCTGCGCGCGGGTTTGCTTCGGCGCCTGATCCTGCGGCAGCTCGGCCGGTTGCCCGGTCATCGCGCGTTCGATGATGCCGCCGCCGAGGCACACGTCGCCGTCATACAGCACCGCCGATTGGCCCGGCGTGACGGCCCATTGCGCGGCGTCGAAGCTCAGTTCGAAGAGGCCTTCGCCCGAACCGCCTCCCGCCGGGGCGTTGAACGTGCACGCCGCGTCGGCCTGCCGGTAGCGCGTCTTCGCGCCGCACGCGAAGCCGTCGGTCGGCGGCTCGCCCGCGACCCAGCTCGTGTTGCCCGCCGACAGCGTATGGCACAGCAGCCACGGATGGTCGTGTCCCTGCGCGACGTACAGCGTATTCGTCGGAATATCCTTGCCGGCGGCGAACCAGGGCTCGCCGCTGCCGTCCTTGCTGCCGCCGAGACCGATGCCCTTGCGCTGGCCGAACGTGTAGAACGCGAGGCCGATGTGCTCGCCGACGATCTTGCCGTCGGTGGTCTTCATCGGGCCCGGCCTGGTCGGCAGATAGCGGTTCAGGAAGTCGCGGAAAGGCCGCTCGCCGATGAAGCAGATGCCGGTCGAATCCTTCTTCTTCGCGTTCGGCAGGCCGATCTGCGCGGCGATCTCGCGGACCTTCGTCTTGGGAATTTCGCCGAGCGGGAACAGTGTTTTCGACAGCTGCGCCTGGTTCAGCCGATGCAGGAAGTACGACTGGTCCTTGGTATGGTCGAGCGCCTTCAGCAGCTCGAAGCGGCCATCGTTCTCGCGCACGCGCGCGTAGTGGCCGGTCGCGATCGTTTCCGCGCCGAGCGACATCGCGTGATCGAGGAAGGCCTTGAACTTGATCTCGGCGTTGCACAGCACGTCCGGGTTCGGCGTGCGGCCGGCCGAATATTCGCGCAGGAATTCGGCGAACACGCGGTCCTTGTACTCGGCCGCGAAGTTGACCGCCTCGACGTCGATGCCGATCAGGTCCGCCACCGACACGACGTCGATCCAGTCCTGGCGCGTCGAGCAGTATTCGCTGTCGTCGTCGTCTTCCCAGTTCTTCATGAACAGGCCGACCACGTCGTAGCCCTGTTCCTTTAGCAGCCACGCGGTGACCGACGAATCGACGCCGCCCGACATGCCTACTACGACTTTGCGCTTGCTCATAAGGTACTCACTGGGTGCTGCATGACTGCATGGATCTATGGGGCCGCTCGTGACGGCCTCATTGCTTCGGCGCAACCGAATGCGTATGGACGACGTCGAGCGGGAAACGCCGGCCGGCCAGGTAATCGTCGATGCACTGCATCACGAGCGGCGTGCGATGCCGCTCGGGGCACGCGCGCAACTCATCGGCGCTCATCCACAGCGTGCGGACGATGTCGGGATCGAGCGAACTCGCCGGGTCCGGTTCGCCGCCCGCGCCGCAATAGGTGAAGCGCAGGTATGTGGTGCCCGCGCGGTCCGGCAGCTCGAAGTGGGTCATGTACATGCCGACGAGCGCCTCGGGCGCGAACGGATGCGCGGTTTCCTCGAACGTTTCGCGGATCACCGCTTCCAGCAGCGTTTCGCCCGCCTCGAGGTGGCCGGCGGGCTGGTTCAGGCGCAGGCCGGCGGCAGTGTGTTCCTCGACAAGCAGGAAGCGCCCGTCACGCTCGACGATCGCCGCGACGGTCACGTGCGGCCGCCAGGTTTCCGGTTTCATGGGTGCGCATTTTACCGGTTATGCGCGCCGGCTGCCTGGTGACCGCTGGCAGCCGGTTCGCAGCGTGTTCGAGGTGGGATCGCGACCGATTCGTAACAGTTTGGCGGTCTGCCGCGCATTCGCATCGACCCCGATATTTGTGATGCGGCGGTTTCCGGTTAAAGTGGGGCCTGCGTTAGCCGTTGCATGTGCAAGCCGGCGAGCCTCGTCGGCAGGTCTGTCGTCAAACAGGAAGTCGAGGAGGAACAACGATGCACATCGGAGTGCCAGCCGAGACGCGCGCGCATGAAACCCGCGTTGCCGCGACGCCCGAGACGGTCAAGAAGTACGTGGCGCAAGGCCACCGGGTCACGCTCCAGAGCGGCGCCGGCGCCGGCGCGAGCTTTCCCGATGACGCCTATACGGCCGTGGGCGCGGAAATCGTCGATGCCGCCACTGCATTCGGCGCAGATCTCGTCCTCAAAGTCCAATCCCCCACCGATTCCGAACTGCCGCTGCTCAAGCGCGGCGCGACGCTGGTCGGCATGCTCGATCCGTTCAACGCCGACAACGCGGGCAAGCTCGCCGCGGCCGGCGTCACCGCGTTCGCGCTCGAAGCCGCGCCTCGCACCACGCGCGCGCAAAGCCTCGACGTGCTGTCGTCGCAGGCGAACATCGCCGGCTACAAGGCGGTGCTGCTCGCGGCGACGCTCTATCCGCGCTTCATGCCGATGCTGATGACCGCGGCCGGCACCGTGAAGGCCGCGCGCGTGCTGATTCTCGGCGCGGGCGTGGCTGGCCTGCAGGCGATCGCCACCGCGAAGCGCCTCGGCGCCGTGCTGGAAGCGTCCGACGTGCGCCCGGCCGTCAAGGAGCAGATCGAGTCGCTCGGCGCGAAGTTTCTCGACGTGCCCTATGAAACCGACGAAGAACGCGACGCCGCGCAGGGTGTCGGCGGCTATGCGCGGCCGATGCCGCCGTCGTGGCTCGCGCGCCAGTCGGCGCTGGTGCACGAGCGCGCAAAGCAGGCCGACATCGTCATCTCGACCGCGCTGATTCCGGGCCGCCCGGCGCCGACGCTGCTGTCGGTCGACACTGTGCAGGCGATGAAACCAGGCTCCGTGCTCGTCGACCTCGCGGCCGGCCGCGGCCCCGAAGTCGACGGCCGGCGCGGCGGCAATTGTCCGCTGACCGAGGCGGACCAGGTGGTGGTGCGCTATGGCGTGCAGATCGTCGGCTATACGAATCTCGCCGCGATGGTGCCCGCCGACGCGTCGTCGCTGTACGCGCGCAACGTGCTCGACTTCCTGAAGCTGATTATCGCCAAGGAAGGCACGCTGAACATCGATCTCGCGGACGACATCGTCGCGGCCACGCTGCTGGCTCGCGACGGCCAGGTCACGCGCAACGCATAGGGGGAAGCCGAAGATGGAAGTCATCAATCACACGGTGATCAACCTGATCATCTTCGTGCTGGCGATCTACGTCGGCTATCACGTGGTCTGGAACGTCACGCCCGCGCTGCATACGCCGCTGATGGCGGTGACCAATGCGATCTCGGCGATCGTGATCGTCGGCGCGATGCTCGCGGCGGGTCTCACCGTCGGCAGCGCCGGGAAGTTCTTCGGCACGATCGCGGTGGCGCTCGCGGCCGTCAACGTGTTCGGCGGATTCCTCGTCACGCGGCGAATGCTCGAGATGTTCAAGAAGAAAGAACCCAGAAAACTACCGGCTGGCGGCAAGGAGGGTACGTAAATGAGCCTGAACGTCGTCACGCTGCTGTATCTGGTCGCGTCGGTCTGCTTCATCCAGGCGCTCAAGGGGCTGTCGAATCCGAAGACCGCGCGCGTCGGCAATACCTTCGGCATGGTCGGCATGGCGATCGCGATTCTGACGACCATCGCGCTGATCTCGCGGCAGGCCGAAGTACTTGGCTCCAATCTCGGTCTCGGTCTCGGCCTGCTGCTGTTCGGGCTCGTGATCGGGGGCGCGATCGGCGCGTTCGTCGCCGCGCGCGTCGAGATGACCAAGATGCCTGAACTGGTCGCGGCGATGCACTCGCTGATCGGTCTCGCGGCCGTGTGCATCGCGTATGGGGTGGTGTCGGAGCCGGCCGCGTTCGGCCTCGTCGATCCCAACGTGCCGATCGAGGGCTTCCTGCCGTACGGCAACCGCATCGAACTGTTCATCGGCACGTTCGTCGGCGCGATTACTTTTAGCGGCTCGGTGATCGCGTTCGGCAAGCTGTCGGGCAAGTACAAGTTCCGGTTGTTTCAGGGTGCGCCGGTCGTCTACGGCGGCCAGCATCTGATCAACCTGATGCTCGCGCTCGCGATGCTCGGCTTCGGCGTCCTCTTCTTCCTCACGCAGTCGTGGCTGCCGTTCATCATCATGACGATCATCGCGTTCGTGCTCGGCGTGCTGATCATCATTCCGATCGGCGGCGCGGACATGCCGGTCGTCGTGTCGATGCTGAACTCGTACTCGGGCTGGGCGGCGGCGGGCATCGGCTTTTCGCTGAACAATCCGATGCTGATCATCGCCGGCTCGCTGGTGGGGTCGTCGGGTGCGATCCTGTCGTACATCATGTGCCGCGCGATGAACCGCTCGTTCTTCAACGTGATCCTCGGCGGTTTCGGCAACGAGCCGGGCGCGGCGGCCGCGGGCGGCTCAGCGGAGCAGCGTCCGGTGAAATCGGGTTCGGCCGATGACGCGTCGTTCATGATGGGCAACGCCGAGACCGTCGTGATCGTGCCGGGCTACGGGCTGGCCGTCGCGCGCGCGCAGCATGCGCTGAAGGAGCTGACCGACAAGCTGGTCGAGAAGGGCATCGAGGTGAAGTATGCGATTCACCCGGTGGCCGGCCGCATGCCGGGTCACATGAACGTGCTGCTCGCCGAGGCCGAAGTGCCGTACGACATGGTGTACGAGATGGAGGACATCAACGGCGAGTTCGGCCAGGTCGACGTGGTGCTCGTGCTCGGCGCGAACGACGTGGTGAATCCGGCCGCGAAGAACGATCCGAAGTCGCCGATCGCCGGCATGCCGATCATCGAGGCGTACAAGGCGCGCACCGTGATCGTCAACAAGCGCTCGATGGCGGCGGGCTACGCCGGGCTCGACAACGACCTGTTCTACATGGACAAGACGATGATGGTGTTCGGCGACGCGAAGAAGGTGATCGAGGATATGGTGAAGGCGGTCGACTAGATCGCTAGCGGTGAATCGGCCTCAGGATCGCGGTGGGTCACCGCGATCCTTTTCATCTGTTCGGCTTCGCGTTCAGATGCCGCAGCAGATCCGCGAGCCGCCGTCGGCGGATTTTTCGCGGATGCGAAAATTTCTCTTTCGGAACTCACAACGTAGTGACTTGCCGACATTCCTGACATGTAGTAACGTTACTACGTTAGGTGGCGGGAGGGAATATGACGATTACGACCTTATCCAGCAGGGAACTCAATCAAGACGTGACCCGGGCGAAAAAGGCGACCAAAGACGGCCCCGTATTCATCACCGATCGCGGCAAGCCCGCCCATGTTTTGCTGAGCATCGAGGAATACTGGCTTCTCGCCAGACAGCGTCGCAACATCGTGGACGCCCTGGCCATGCCCGAGGTTGCTGACATTGAATTCGATCCGCCGCGCGTGGATATATCTATCCGGCCGGCTGAACTCTGATGTTTGTTATCGATACGAATGTCGTTTCCGAACTCCGTAAGGGGCGCAGGGCGGATGCCAACCTCGTCGCCTGGGCAAAGAGCGTCGATGCTTCGGCGCTCTTTGTTTCTGCAATCACGATCATGGAGCTGGCAACGGGCGTTTTGCTGAAGGAGCGCAGCGACCCGAGCCAAGGCGCGTTGCTGCGCGCATGGCTCGAGGAGCACGTCTTAACTGAATTTGCGGATCGCGTGCTGCCTGTCGATACGGGCGTTGCCTTACGCTGCGCGCGCTTGCATGTACCGGATCGGCGCTCGGAGCGTGATGCGCTTATCGCCACTACGGCGATCGTTCATGGTATGACCGTGGTGACGCGAAATGTCGCTGATTTCGTAGCAACGGGCGTCTGCCTTGTGAACCCTTGGCAGGCCGCGTGATTTTTCGCGGACGCGAAAAATTTCGCGTCGGGTCAATGCCGGTAACTGGACTTACCGGCATGCGTTTCACCTGCGATAACCGCCTGGATCGCCAGGCACCCCGGCCGTAAGCCTTATGCTTTCATAAGGAGCTTGACCCAATGACCATCAACGCATCTACATGGACAAGACGATGATGGTGTTCGGCGACGCGAAGAAGGTGATCGAGGATATGGTGAAGGCGGTCGACTAGATCGTTAGCGGTAAACAGACCCTGAGATCGCGGTGCGTCGCGCCGCGATCCTTTTCATATTTTCGGCCTCGCGTTTACGTGCCGCAGCAGATCCGCGAGCCGCCTGCCTTCCTGATCCGGATACGTCTCGAGCACTTCGAGATCGCGTATTTTCTCCAGTCCGAAATTGCGGAAATCAGCACGCAGCTCGCACCATGCGCCGAGCGTCCAGCGCGCGCCCCAGTACGCGAGCGCGAGCGGCCAGACGCGGCGCTCGGTGTCCGCGCCGTTGGCGTCGGTGTACGCGAAGCGCACCACCTGGCGCGCATCGATCGCGCGATGCAGCGTGTCGAGCTGCGTCGAAAAATCCCCCTTGATGTGAAACGACGGCGCGAAGATCGCGAGCCGTTCGAGCGTCGCGCGCTTGTCGGCGGGCATCGCCGATGCGATTTTGGCCAGCGCGCCCCGCGCGCCGCTCGCGAAGCCCGCGCCACCCCATGATTCGAGCATGCGCGCGCCGGCGGCGAGCGCGGCGAGTTCGTCGGCGGTGAAGGTCAGCGGCGGCAGACTTGCCGAGCGCGACAGCCGATAACCGATGCCCGCTTCGCCTTCGATCGGCACCCCTGACAATTGCAGATCGCGCACGTCGCGATAGACCGTGCGCGGCGAGATGTTCAGCCAGTCGGCTAGTTGCTGCGCGGTGGTCAGGCGCCGGCCGCGCAGCAGCTCGGCGATCTGGAACAGGCGGTCGGCGCGGCGCGTCATCGTGGGCGTCGGGTAGAGGAGGAAGGGGACGGTCCCGCGATGATAGCGCCGCATGGCGGCCTTCGGTCGGGGCGCGGCGGCTTCCGGTGCGCGCTTAGCCGTTGGTGCGCGAATGCAGGCCGAGGCGGTTGCCTTCGGTATCGGTGAAGAACGCGATATAGCCGATGTCCTGCGGCAGCTTGATCACCGGGCCGTCGGTCTTGCCGCCCGCCCGTTCGATGCGCGCAAGCGCCGCGTCGACGGTGGGCAGCGCGTTCAGGTAGACGGTGATGCCGTCGACGCCGGGTGTCATCGACGGATTGTGGACGATCGCGCCGCCAGTCGCGGGCTCCTCGTAGCTGAACACGGCGATCGGCTGGCCGCCGATCTCCTGTCGATTCAACGGGGCGTCGAGCGCGGCTTCGTAAAAGCGCACCGCGCGATCGAAATCGACCGACGGGATTTCGAACCAGGCAACGAGTTTGGGCAATGCGGACATGACACTCTCCTTCGGTTGGCAGTAGGCCGTTCAAGCGCCGGATGGCGTGAGAAGGAGTGTGCGGGGGTGCTGCTGACAGCGTGGTGGCAGTAGGGTGCGAAGACGCGACCGCTTCACCCCACCAGCAACTGAAACACGCCGACCACATCGCTCATGCGCGCGGCCTGCTTTTCGAGCGACGCGATGACGACAGGGCGACGACAGCGCGCCGCCCCGCTAGAAACAGCCTCAAGCCGCCGGCGTATCGCCCTGCGGACGCTGCCGCACGCTGCCCGCGATCAGATCGAAGCGGAACAGCCGGCATTCGAGCGCACCGTTGAACAGCGGCGTCTTCGTCGATTCGCGCAGCCGCAGTTGCCCCGGAAGCTTGCGATCCGACGTCAGGATGAACGCATGCCATCCGGCAAAGCGCTGCTTCAACGCATTGCCGAGCAACTGGAAAAACTCGCTGTCCGGCGCTTCTTCCTGAATGCGGCGGAAGCCGTCGTCGTCGCGATTGCCGCGGCCTTCGCGAAGCTCGCCGCGCGCATTGCGGCCGCGCACTTCGATCCGCTCGCCATACGGCGGATTCGCGACGAGGATGCCCGGCGCCGAGCCAGGCGGCGTCATGTCGCGCGCATCGAGCTGCTTGAGCGAAATGGGCGGCAAACCGGCGCGCTCGAAGTTCGCGCGCGCTTTTTCGAGCATGTCGCCGGAGATGTCGCTGCCGAAAATCTCCAGATCCGCGCCGCGCGAGCCGCGCGCCGCATTTTTCGCCTCGAGCGCGGCGCCCTTCAGCGCTTGCCAGCTCCGCGCGTCGAACTGTTTGAGCTTCTCGAAGCCGAAGCGCCGCTCGACGCCCGGCGCGATGTTCAACGCGACCTGCGCCGCTTCCGCGAGGAACGTGCCGCTGCCGCACATCGGATCGTAGAGAGGCGTGCCGGCCTGCCAGCCAGTCAGACGCAAAATGCCAGCCGCGAGGTTTTCGCGCAGCGGCGCCGCGCCCTTGTCGAGACGCCAGCCGCGCTTGAATAGCGGATCGCCGGAAGTGTCGAGGTACAGCGTGCAGTCGGTCGCGCTCAGGAACGCGAACACGCGCACGTCGGGCATCGCGGTGTCGACGCTCGGCCGCGCGCCGCTTTTTTCGCGCAGACGATCGCAGATCGCGTCCTTCACGCGCAGCGTCGTGAACTCGAGACTGCGCAGCGGCGACTTGATCGCGGTGACGTCGACGCGCAGCGTCTCGTGCGCGGAGAACCACTGCTCCCAGCGCTGCTCGAGCGCGAGCGCGTAGATGTCCTGCTCGCCGCGGTAGGGCCGCTCCGCGATTTTCAGCAGCACGCGGCTCGCGAGACGCGAGTGCAGATTGGCGGCCATGCCGGCGGCCCAGCCGCCGCGAAAATGCACGCCGCCCGGTACCTGGGCGCCGGCCGTGAAGGCGGTGCCGTTCAGATGTTTGGCGGCAATTTCGGCGAGTTCGGCCGCGAGCGGAGCTTCGAGCCCGCGCGGGCAAGGAAGGAAGAAATCGAAGGACATTGAGGTTGCCGCAAGGCGTTGGATAAGGCGCTATTGTACGCGGTCGAGATCGGCGGGCCGGCGCGATCGGCGCGCCGGCCCGCCGTCTGTCGTTGCGTCATCTCGCCTCGCGTCCCGCTTGGGCCGGCCACACGAGTTCCAGCGGATGCCGCCTGACCCGCTGCCAGATCGCCCCGCGCAGCGAGCGCACCGCATTGCGCCGCAAATCGCGCGATTTCACCGCCATGTAGAACGCCAGCGCAAAACTCACCGCGACATTGAGAATCGCCATGCTGCCGACGCCCGCCACCGCCCACCACAGAGCCGGCAGCTTCAGCGCGCTTTCGCCGAGCGCGCCGAGCGCCACGCCGATCGAGCCGGCAGACAGCGTCACGTGACGCACGTCGAACTTGAACGCGAAGGCGGTGAGGATCGCCGGCACGAGCCCGAGCATCAGGCCGAGCGTGATATTGCCGACCACGCCCGCGACGTTCGCGCGGCACAAGCGCGCGAGACGGTCGGCGCCGGCCACGCCGAGCGTCATGCGCAGGCGCCGGTTGTAGGCGAGCGCGTCGGCGACGCGATGAAGGATGAACCAGTTGTCCGCCCAGCCCGCGAGCAGGCTGGACGACCACAGCAGCACGCCCGTCAACGCCGCATAGAACGGCGTCGGCCCGATCAGAGAGAACGACTGCAGCGTCGCGATCGCCTTGTCGGCCGAAATGAGGTCGGCGTTGAACAGCGCGTGGTACAGCAGATCCACGCACAGACTGACGGGAAACACCAGCAGCACGTTGCCGAGCACCGCCGCGGCCTGCGTGCGCATCAGCGCGGTCACCGAACTCACGAAACTGTCGACGCCGGCCGGCGTGCCGACGCCGTCGAGTTCGCGCGCGAGCGTCGGCGCGGTCATCGCGGGCTGTTTGGTCGCGAGCGAGAAGTGCAGGAAGTGCATCAGCAGAAAGCTCGCCGCGTAGTTGATGCCGGCGAGCACGCCTTCGAGCATCGCGTGCAGATGGGCGCCGGTGATCGCGAACTTCACGCACACGGTGACGACGGTCACGAGTCCGCCGCCGGCCGCCATGCGCATCATCTTCAGATACTCGGCGCGATCGCGCGCGATGTAGTGTTCGCCGGTATCCGCGCTGTACTCGACGATCTTGCGCGCGAGCAGCGATGAATTGCTGCGCGCGAGATGCGCGACGCTCTGGCTCGCGTGATTGGCGCGCACGAGTTCGGCGGTCAGGCGCGCGGCCGCGTGCAGATCGTCCTGCGCCATCCAGGCATCGAGCAGATGCTCGGCGCGCTCGATGCGCATGCGCATCCGCTCGACCTGGAACACGATGTCGACACTCACGCCGTTGCGGTACAGATGCGCGAACACGTTGTCGGTTGCGCCGCGGCATTCGTCGAGCAGCAGCCGCAGATAGTTGACCTCGCGTAGCAGCGGCTCCTGCGGGCTGCCCGCCGCGTACGCGTCGTGAGCGGCTTCGACCGCGAGCATCGCGCGGGTGAGGCGGTAGAACGGTTGGCTTTCCATTGCGACGCGCACGCCGTTGACGTCGGTGGTTCGTGCGTCGATTACGCGGTCGACGCGGTCGTCGATGCGATCGCCAGGTGGCGCCACACCGCCCAGCCGGCTGCGCACCGTTTGCGACAGTCCGGTCGAGCTGATCTGGCAGGTCAGGTTGTGCAGCGCGGCCAGCAGGTCGAGCGAGAAGGGCGTGCTGTCGCGTCCGTCTTCTTCGTCGTCGGGCGCGTAGTCGAATAGCGCGTGGATACGCACCAGCAGATCGGTGGGCAGCGTGTCGATCCATTCGGCGTCGCGCTCGGAGCCGAACATCAGCGTGACGATCGCGGTGAGGTCGCGGCGGTTCGGCGCGGGCGGAATCAGCGACGCCTCGAGGCGTTCGAACACCGCGCCGAAGAAGCCCGAATGCACCGGCATGCCGGCGTCGCACAGCAGCGAGAGGCCATCGCTTTCGCGCAGCAGCGCGCGCAGGATGCCGGCGACGTTCGCCTTCCACGCGGGGTTGCGATCGAGCACGTGCAGCAGGTAGCGGATGCGCGTGTGGGCGGGGTTGGACTGGCGGGCGACGGTGTCGTCGGCGTCAGTTGCACCGGGTCGCACGATGCGGCCGCGGCGAATCCAGTGCGCGAGTTCGATCAGCCACTCGCTGCGCTCCGCATAAGGCGCGGTCTTATCCGCGATCGCGAGCAGCGCATCGAGTTGATGGCCGCCGTCGCGCGACGCGCGCCATTTTTTTATCAACCGTCTGATGGAGTCGAACATGGGTTTGTCCTGCAGAGGCGCGGGGCGTCGAATGGACTGCTAGGCATTGTGGAAGCGCGTCTGCTGAAGCTGTGCGTTGAAGTCGGCGCGGCCCGGATAGACACGCGCGTGCGCACCGGGCTCGCGCCAGCCGGGCCTGTCAGGCGCCGGCTCCCGCGGCCGTTTCCGCGGAAGGACAGGGCGGCACGACTGCCGCGGCAGCCGATCGGGCCGAAGACGACGTCTTGCCCGTCGTGGCCGTAGTAGCGACGGCCGTCGCGGCCATCGCCCGCACCCCCGCCGCGATCTGCGTCGACACTTCGGCCAGCGCGCGCCGATGTCCATCGACGAGCGCGTCGTACCCGCCGCCAACCGTCTCGCTGACCACGCTGCGACACGTCATCACCGCATTGCTGCGCACGGCCCGCACGCTCCACACCGCATCGATCAACGCATGCGAGCCGGGCCACGACTCGAAGCGCTGCACGTTCATGGCGATCCGGTACACGGCCGCGTCGTCGGGGTGCGCGGTGCCGAACGTATCGATGGTGCCGAGCTGCTGCGTCAGATTCGTCGACAGCGCGCGGCGGATTTCATCGCCGGGCAGCGACGCCCAACGCTCCTGTTCGAGCAACTGCACCTGAGTCGGCCCGGTCTGCACGACCAGCTGATTTCTCGCCACCTGCGGCGGCACGTTGACCGGCGCGACTTCGATCAGCCAGGCAGGCGCGGCGCTCGTGCGCGCGACGGCCGGCGGGGCGCCGTTCGCGGCGGTGCTTGCGCTATCCGCGCCACCCAGCGTATAGAAACGGCTCGACGGCGACGAGCACGCCGCGATGGCGAGAGCCGCAGCCAGTGCGGTGCCGTACGCGACGCCGCGTACGGCACCGCGCACGAGCGCGCGCGGCGGACGGGGGAGCCGGGCAAACATCATGGTTTATCTCCTGATTTACCGCGCAACAGCGATTCGGGATGACGCTCGAGGTAGTCCGACAGCGCGTTCAGCGACTGCAACGTGCGCGTCAGTTCCTGCAACGCCTGATGAACGTCGGACTGCATCGGCGAATCCTGCTGCAAGGTTGCCTGGGCCGAACTGAAGGTCTGCTTCGCGGCCGTCAGCGTGTCGCGCGCCTGCGGCACGACTTCGTTGTCGAGACGCGAGAACAGCTGGTCGGCGTTCTTCAGCGCGGTGTTCAGATTCGCGCCGATCTGGTCGAACGGCACCTTGTCGAGCTTCTTCGCGATGTCGGCGACCTGCAGCTGCAATTCGTCGAGCGTGTTCGGAATGGTCGGCAGCTCGAGCGGATCGGTCGTCACGTCGACCTTGGCCGGCGGCGCTTTCGGGAAGATATCGAGCGCCACGTACAGCTGGCTCGTGATCAGGTTGCCGGTGCGCAACTGGCCGCGCAGGCCGTGCCTGACGAGTTCCTGCATCAGGTTCTCTCCGGCGAGCGTGCCCGGCTGCGGCGAGCTCTCGCGGAAGCGCTTGCCGAGGCGGTCCGGGTACACGTTCATCGTGACCGGCATCGTGAAGCTCTGCGTCTTCGGATCGTAGTCGATGCCGATATTGGTCACCTGGCCGAGCACGATGCCGCGGAAATCGACCGGCGCGCCGATCGACAGCCCGCGCAGCGACTGGTTGAAGTTCATCACGACGCGCAAGGGCACGCCGTCCGGTTCGCGCATCGCGTCCGCTTCGTCCGAGCCGAGGCGGAAGGTCTGGTTGTTCGGCGCCTGCGGGCCCATGTTCTGACCGGGCGGCGACTGGAACGACAGACCGCCGACTATCACCGTCGCGAGCGACTGCGTATTCAGCTTGAAGCCGCTCGAATCGAGCCGCAGATCGACGCCGCTCGCATGCCACCAGCGCGTGTTGGTGCCGACGTACTGGTCGAACGGCGCCGACACGAACACCCGCATCGTCACGCCGGTGCCGTCCCTGTCGAGCGAGAAGCCGACCACCTGACCGACCTGCACGCGCCGGTAGAAGATCGGCGAGCCGATGTCGATCGAGCCGAGCGAATCGCCGTGCAGCGTGTACTGGTGGCCTTTCTGGTCGCCGGTGATGGGCGGCGGCGTTTCGAGGCCGACGAAGTTGCTCTCGCTTTCGGTCGAGCGGCCCGCGTCGGCGCCGATGTACGAGCCCGACAGCAGCGTGGTCAGACCCGACACGCCGCTCGCGCCGACACGTGGTCGCACCACCCAGAAGCGCGAGTCCTTGACCGCGAATTTTCCGCCTTCCTTGGTGAGCTGCACCTGCACGAGCACGTGCGACAGATCCGGCGACAGCGTGATCGTCTTCACCGCGCCCACGTCGACGTCCTTGTACTTGACCTTGGTCTTGCCCGGCTCGAGCCCTTCCGCGCTGACGAAGCTGATCGTGATCACGGGCCCGCGCTCGGTCACCGACCTGATCACGAGCGCGATGCCGATCAGCGCGGCAATCAGCGGAATCACCCAGACGAGCGACGGCAGCCAGCGGCTGCGTGGCTCGATCTCGGGGTCGGGCAGTTGGGGCGGCAGTCTGGGTCCGTTCGAATCGTTGCGCGGCGCATCATCGGAGGCGGGCGTCGGTCCTTGCGGGCTAGTCATGGTCGAGATCCTGAGGTGTTGGGGTACGGCTTTCCACGGGGTCCCAGATGAGGCGTGGATCGAATTGCATGGAGGCCAGCATCGTCAGGATCACGACCGAGCCGAACGCGATCGCGCCCGGCCCGGCCGTGATCTCGGCCAGCGATTTGAAACGCACGAGCGCCACGGTGAGCGTGACGACGAACACGTCGAGCATCGACCAGCGGCCGATCCGCTCGACCATCCGGTACAGCGTCGTGCGCTGTTGCGGACGCCAGCGCGAGCGGCGCTGCGCGGTGACGGTGAGCAGCACGAGCACCGAGAGCTTCAGCATCGGCACCAGGATGCTGGCGATGAACACGATCATTGCGAGCGGCCAGTCGCCGGAGGTCCAGAAATAGACGACGCCGCTCATGATGGTGTCGTCCTCGGAGCCGAGCAGCGACGACGTGTGCATCACCGGCAGCAGGTTCGCCGGGATATACAGCAGCGCCGCGGCGATCAGCAGTGCCCATGTGCGCATCAGGCTGTCGGGGTTGCGCGAGTGCAGATGCGCGCCGCAGCGGCCGCAGTGCTGCGGCGTGACCGAGCGGATGCGCGGTTCGACGCGCCCGCACGAATGGCAGGACAGCAGGCCCGCGCGTTTCGCGGTGACGTATTTCATCGCGGGCTCATCCTTCGCGCGGCGTGGGCGGCAAGCCGGGCGGGTTGCCGTCCGCCGTGCTGTTGGTTGTGCCACCAGCGCTGCCGCTGGCCGAGCCCGCGACGCGCGCGGACGGCGCCGGCGGACCGGCGAGCGAGCCGACCGCGACCGCCGCGCTGTCGGCCGACGTGCGCGGCAACGGCCGATCGCCGCTCGCGTCGATCTCGTCGGCGACATCCCACAGCACGCGCGGATCGAATGTGACGACGACCGCGAACATCAGCGTCAGCGCGCCGAACGCGAACAGCGCCGCCTCGGGAATCACGCGCGCGAGGCTCACCATCTTCACGATCGTGATCAGCACGCCGAGCATGAACACTTCGATCATGCCCCACGGTCGCACGAACTGGATCGCGCGCAGCACGCGATTGAAGTGCGCGGGCACGTAGCCGGCGCGTAGCGGCACCAGCACGTACAGCAGCGCGACGAGTTCGGTGAACGGAAAGAGGATCGTCGAGCAGAACACCATCACGGCGACGATCTGCATGTTCTCGCCCCACAGCGCGACGAGCGCGCCGAACAGCGTAGTCTGTGATGTGATGCCGTTGGTTTCGAGTTCGACGATCGGAAAGCCCTGCGCGATCACGAACGTGATCAGCGCGGCGAGCGTCAGTGCGCAGATCGCGTCGAGCTTGCGCGAGACGCCGCGATAGAGCGTCGCGCCGCAGCGCGGACAACGCGCGGCGACGCGCCCGACAAGCCGTGGCTTGCGGAACAGCGTATCGCATTCATGGCACGCGATCAGGTTGTCATGTTCCATGCGGCAGATGGGCTAACGACGTAGTGGCGGGGTGTAAGGCCTGCTCGTTACGAGGGGTCGGGCGGCGGTGAGCAGCAATAGTACCAAACGCGGCCTCGCGACCGAGGCGAGCCGCGCGCGGCGCGGGGCGTGGCGCCGTCCCCGCCGCGCGCTGGTCCGGGCCTGAGATGGCGTCGCTTCGGGGCTTTCGGTCCCCGAATCGGTCAACGCAAGGGCGGTGACGCGGCGCCCTGGGGCCATTGCAGCGCAAAATTCGGGCCCGTTCCGCCGACGCGCTCCAGCCAGCTTTTCGCGCTTGGGGTAGCATGGCGCCCGTGGCATGCCCGGCGGCCTTTTGTGGCGATGATGTCCGCCGCATCGGCCGCGATCGCGGAATAGCTGGCCGCGGCGCGCCGTTAACTTCTAACTGTCTGCGTTGATCTGTCATGACACTCAATCCATCGTTCGGTACCCGGGAGTCGTACACGCGGACCGCCATCGCGTTTCACTGGCTGATCGCACTGCTGATCGTCTGCGGCTTTGCGCTCGGCTGGGTGATGACCGACATCCCGGGCTTCACGCCCACCAAGCTGCGCTATTTCTCGTGGCACAAATGGATCGGCGTGACCGTGTTCGCGCTCGCGATCGTGCGCATCCTGTGGCGCGCGACCCACGCCTCGCCGCCGATGCCGCGCCGCATGCCCACCTGGCAGCGTGGCGCCGCGCATCTCACACATCTGTTGCTGTACGTGCTGATGATCGTGATTCCCGTGTCCGGCTATCTGTATAGCTCGGCGGCGAACGTGCCGGTCGTCTACCTCGGGCTGATTCCGCTGCCGCGAATCATCGCGCCCGATCCGCACCTGAAGGAAGTGCTGAAGAACCTGCACATCGCGTTGAATTACACGTTGCTCGTGCTGGTCGCTCTACACACCGCGGCGGCGCTCAAGCATCAATGGCTCGATCGCGACGGCCTGCTGTCGCGCATGATCCCCTTCCTCAAATAAGGACAACCATGAAGGGTTCGTTTTATCGCTACATGCTGGCCGCGTTCGCAGCGGCGTCGCTGAGCGCCGCAGGCGCGGCGCTCGCGCAGGTCGACGTCGCGAAGAGTTCGGTGACGGCTACCTCGAAGCAGATGAACGTGCCGGTCGAAGGCAAGTTCAACAAGTTCACGGCGCAGGTCAGCTTCGATCCGGCCAAACCGACGGCCGGCAGCGCGCAGCTCAACATCGACGTCGCCAGCTACGATCTTGGCGACGAGAGCTATAACGAGCAGGTGCGCGGCAAGGAATGGTTCGACGCGAAGACCTTTCCGAGCGCGACGTTCGTGTCGAGCGCGATCGCGCCGGCCGGCGGCAACCAGTTCAAGGTGACCGGTAAGCTGACCATCAAGGGCAAGTCGGAGACGGTCGTGGTGCCGGTCACGGTCGGCCAGCAGGGCGCGATGCAGACCTTCGACGGCGCGCTGCCGATCAAGCGCTTGCAGTTCGACATCGGCACCGGCGAATGGAAGGACACATCGGTCGTCGCCGACGAGGTCGTGATCAAGTTTCATATCGTCGCCGCGCGCAAGTAACGCGCACGGCGCTCGCGAGGTCCGCCGCGCCACGTGGGGCGCGCCCGCTTTCCCACCGCAGGTTGCACCGCGATTTTCAACGCAAAACAGGAGCACGAATTGAAAACGTCCATATTGATCGCTGTTGGCGCGCTGGCTTCGTCGCTGTCGCTCGGCGCCTTCGCCGCCGATACCTATCTGCTTGATCCGATGCATACGTTTCCGAGCTTCGAGGCCGACCACTTTGGCGGTCTGTCGATCTGGCGCGGCAAATTCACGAAGACCACGGGAACGGTGACGCTCGATCGCGCGGCCAAAACCGGCACCGTCGACGTCACCGTCGATCCCGCTTCGGTGCAGACCGGCAACCCGAAGCTCGACGATCACCTGAGGGCCGCCGAGTTCTTCGACGTCGAGAAGTATCCGACCGTGACCTACAAGGGCACCGAGATCAAGTTCGACGGCGACAAGCCCGTCGAGGTGATCGGCACGCTGACGATTCGCGGCATCACGAAGCCGGTGAATCTGAAGATCGATTCGTTCAAGTGCATGCAGCACCCGGTCCTCAAGCGCGAAGTCTGCGGCGTCGAGGCGAGCACCGAATTCAATCGCGCCGATTACGGCATGGAGTTCGGCGCGAAGTACGGCTTCAGCATGCAGACGCGCCTGCATATCCAGTCGGAAGGTATCAAGCAGCAGTAGGCGCGCCGGCAGCTTCGCGGCCGGCGCCGCGCGCGGGCCGCTGTTGCGATTCGATCCGCGCTGCGCCGCAATACGAAAACCGCTTCGGTCGTTCACCGACGAAGCGGTTTTTTGTCGCCCGTTGCGAACGCCTCGGCCAGGGTGGCGCGCCTCGGCCATTTGTCGCTCGCATCGCTTTTATTTTTTCAGTTAAATAGAGCGCAAGCAGTCATGCCGGTGCTGCGCGTTGCCGGGATGGCCTGGGCGGACGTCATGCGTTCGTGTCGATAAATATTTCGCGCAGTACAGGAGATCTGGATGAATGCAACGACAGCAGCAAGCGTCGCGGGAAGCCGGCGGAATTCGTGGCGCGCGGTGGTGGCCGCCTCGATCGGCAACGCGCTCGAATGGTTCGATCTCGTGGTGTACGGCTTTTTCGCCGTGACCATCTCGAAGCTGTTTTTTCCGGCCGGCAACGAGACCGTATCGCTGCTGCTCACGCTCGGCACGTTCGGCGTGTCATTCTTCATGCGGCCGCTCGGCGCGATCGTGATCGGCGCGTACTCGGACCGCGCCGGGCGCAAAGGGGCGCTCACGCTTTCCATCCTGCTGATGATGAGCGGCACGCTGATCATCGCGATTTTGCCGACCTACCAGAGCATCGGTCTCGCCGCGCCGCTGATCCTCGTGCTCGCGCGGCTGATGCAAGGCTTCTCGGCCGGCGGCGAATTCGGCAGCGCGACTGCGTTTCTCGCCGAGCACGTGCCGGGCCGGCGCGGCTTCTACGCGAGCTGGCAGATGGCGAGCCAGGGTCTGACGACGCTGCTCGCGGCCGGTTTCGGCGCGTTGCTGACCGGCCAGTTGTCGCCGGAACAGATGGCATCGTGGGGCTGGCGCGTGCCGTTCTTCTTCGGTCTGCTGATCGGGCCCGTCGCGTTCTACATCCGCACCAGGCTCGACGAGACGCCCGAATTCCTCGCCGCCGAAACGACGCAGACGCCGCTGCGCGATACGTTCGCGACGCAGAAGCTGCGGCTCGTAATCGCGATGGGCGTGGTGATCCTCGGGACCGTGTCCGCGTATCTGATGCTGTTCATGCCGACCTATGGCGTGCGGCAACTGGGGCTCGCGCCGTCGGTCGCGTTCTCGGCGATCGCGGTGACGGGTCTGATCCAGATGGTGTTCTCGCCGGTGGCCGGGCATTGGTCGGACCTGCATGGACGCACGCGCATCATGCTGGGCGCGGCCGTGCTGCTGTTCGTGCTCGTCTATCCGGCGTTCGCGTTCCTGATCGCGCATCCGAGCTTCGGCACGCTGATCGTCTGGCAGATCGTGTTCGGTTTTCTCGTCAGCGGCTACTTCGGCGCGACGCCGGGACTGCTGTCGGAGATATTCCCGGTGCAGACGCGCACGACCGGCATGTCGCTCGCGTATAACATCGCGGTGACGATCTTCGGCGGCTTCGGGCCGTTCATCATCGCGTGGCTGATCAGCGCGACCGGTTCGAAGGCAGCGCCGAGCTACTACGTGATGTTTGCCGCGCTGCTGAGCATCGCGGCGCTGATCGGCGCACGGCGCAAGCTGGGGTTCCGCTAGGAACGAGGCGGTAACGACGGCGTACGTAAACGCAAAAGGCCGGTTCGACAGAACCGGCCTTTTTTATTGTGCGCCGAGCATGCGCAACAGCTTGGGGGTGTGAGTCCCCTGTCCAACCTGATGGTGGTGAAGGACTAGCGAAACGCAAGGGCGTCGTCGTGAGGCGGGGTCTGAAGGAAGCGTGTAGCAAAGCCATGACCTGACGAACAGAAACCAGATGCGAGGCCTACCTAGCCGGACGAGCAAGCAATTGATTGCGAAGTCCATAGCCATCAAGGGCTGGGGTGGTAGATCTGGCAGGTGTGTGGTGAAGGCGGTTGCGCTTACCTCGGGAGGCCTGCATGGCGTCCTGGAATCAGGACTGAGCGGCTCGCAAGGGCCGTTGACCACCGTGCAGGAGTCAGCAGAGGGCATATTAGGGCGGCGACGCCTGAAGGCCCGAACGGAAAGGAGCGGCGAGTAAGCCGGAGAACTCGACATGGGAGAGCAGCAGAAAACGCATCGCGTCCTCGACAGCGGAAGCAGGGGTGAAGCCCCGATGGCTGCTGGTGGAGGGGCTGAACCTATGGCGGCGAACCCCGAGTCTGAAAGCCCGTCGGCATATGACCGACTGATGGAAGAAGTCTGCGAAAGGGGGAACCTGAAGCAGGCGTTGAAGCGTGTGAAAGCGAACAAGGGCGCACCGGGCGTGGACGGGATGACCGTTCAGGCATTACCGGCGTACCTGCGGGAGCATTGGCCGTCGATACGGGCCACGCTGCTGAACGGCACATACAAGCCTCAACCTGTGAGACGGGTCGAGATACCCAAGCCGGATGGTGGTGGCGTGCGCAAGCTCGGCATCCCCTCTGCGCTTGATCGATTCGTCCAGCAGGCGGTCTTGCAGGTGTTGCAAAGGCAGTGGGACCCGACGTTCTCGGAGTCCAGCTACGGCTTCCGTCCGGGCCGCTCGGCACATCAGGCCGTGGCGCAGGCGCAAAGCTACATCCAGTCGGGGTACCGATGGGTTGTAGATCTGGATCTGGAGAAATTCTTCGATCGCGTGAGCCACGACATCCTGATGAGTCGGGTGGCAAAGCGAGTCAGCGACAAGCGAATGCTGAAGCTGGTCCGCTCCTTCCTGACGGCGGGTGTGATGGAGCACGGGCTGGTTGGTGCGACGGACGAGGGCACACCCCAGGGTGGTCCCCTGTCCCCGCTATTATCCAATCTGATGCTCGACGATCTTGACCGGGAGCTTGAGCGACGCGGGCTGCGTTTCGCGAGGTACGCTGACGACTGTAACGTCTACGTACGCAGCGAACGCGCGGGCCAGCGTGTGATGGCGGGGCTGAAGGCCTTCCTCGCCGGCAGGCTGAAGCTGACGGTCAACGAGACCAAGAGCGCGGTCGCACGGCCACACACGCGGAAGTTTCTGGGGTTCACCTTCTCGGATCGGGACAAGGTCAAACGGCGTATTGCGCCCAAGGCGCTGTCCCGCCTCAAGGAGCGCATCCGGGAATTGACTCAACGCACGCGCGGGGTCAGCGTCGACCAGATGATCGGCGCGCTGAAACGTTATCTGGCAGGGTGGCGGGGCTACTTCGGTTTCTGCGAAACGCCCAGCGTTCTGCAACGCCTGGATGAATGGATACGCCGCCGCATCCGCTGCTTCTTCTGGAAGCAGTGGAAACGGGGCCGCACAAGATTCCGGGAGCTGACAGTACGCGGCGTCAGCCGAAACCTTGCTGCCCAGACGGTCGGTTCGCCACACGATGCGTGGCGGCTGAGTTGCAGTCCCGCGCTGGGCATCGCCCTGTCAAACCGTTACCTTCGCTCGCTGGGGCTTCCATCACTAAGGCCATAGTCGATTAACCGATCCGAACCGCCGTGTACGGACCCGTACGCACGGTGGTGTGGGAGGGGCCGGGCCGCGAGGCCTGCCCCTATCCCGATCCTCGCATCCTCAGCGGTTACGCGCGCATCAAACCTGGGCGCCCGCGTTCGGATCGTCCGGATCGACGCGTTCCTTCTTGTCCTTGATCAGGTCTTCGCGCTTGACGCCGAACCACATGGCAAGAGCCGCGGCGACGAACACCGACGAGTAGATACCGAACAGAATACCGACCGTCAGCGCGAGCGCGAAGTAGTGCAGCGTCGGGCCGCCGAACAGGAACATCGACAGCACCATCATCTGCGTACAGCCGTGCGTGATGACGGTTCGCGACATCGTGCTGGTGATTGCGTGGTTGATCACTTCGATCACGGTCATCTTGCGTTCGCGGCGGAAGGTTTCGCGAATCCGGTCGAAGATAACGACCGACTCGTTGACCGAATAGCCGAGCACCGCGAGCACCGCGGCCAGCACCGACAGCGAGAACTCCCACTGGAAGAACGCGAAGAAGCCGAGAATGATGACGACGTCGTGCAGGTTGGCGATCACGCCGGCGATCGCGTACTTCCATTCGAAGCGGAACGACAGGTAGATCACGATGCCGGCCACCACGCAGGCGAGCGCGAGCAGACCGTCGGTGGCGAGCTCCTTGCCGACCTGCGGACCGACGAACTCGACGCGCTGCAACTGCACTTCCGGCGTGTCGGCCTTCAGCGCGCCCATCACCTGGTCGCTCTGCTGCGCGGACGTGTAGCCCGTCTTCAGCGGCAGACGGATCAGTACGTCGCGCGAGGTGCCGAAGTTCTGCACCTGCGCGTCGGCATAGCCGAGCTTGCCGAGCGTGTTACGCACCGGGTCGAGCGGCACCGCGCCCGGATACTGCACCTCGATCACGGTACCGCCGGTGAATTCCACCGACAGATGCAGCCCGCGATGCACGAGGAAGAACACGGCGGCGAGGAAGGTGATCAGCGAGATCGCGTTGAAGATCAACGCGCGCTGCATGAACGGAATGTCTTTACGGAAACGGAAAAATTCCATGGTCTTGTTCTCCGGGACTCAGCGGGACGAACCCGGTTTTTGCCGCGTCGAGTCATTCGACGTCGGCGTGCCCGACGCATTGCGGCGACGCACGGTCGGCTTCGAGCGACCCTGCGCGCCGGCCGCGGCCGGTGCCTTCGAGCTTGCCTTCGCTTTCGCCTTCGCCGTGGCGATGGCCTGCGCGGTGTCGGTCGCGGCGTCGCTGCCGCCGAGGGTGTTGCCGGCATACGCGGCCGAGCCTGCCGCCGCTGTTTGCGGACGCCACACCTGGCCGATCGACAGCGACTTCAGCTTCTTCTTGCCGCCGTACCAGAAGTTGACCAGGCCGCGCGAGAAGAACACCGCCGAGAACATCGACGTCAGAATGCCGATACAGTGGACGATCGCGAAGCCGCGCACCGGACCGGAGCCGAACGCGAGCAGCGCGAGGCCGGCGATCAGCGTGGTCACGTTCGAGTCGAGAATCGTCGCCCATGCATGCGCGTAGCCGTTCTGGATGGCCAGTTGCGGCGGCGCGCCGTGGCGCAGTTCCTCGCGCACGCGCTCGTTGATCAGCACGTTCGCGTCGATCGCCATACCGAGCGCGAGCGCGATAGCGGCGATACCCGGCAGCGTGAGCGTGGCCTGCAGCATCGACAGCACCGCGACCAGCAGCAGCAGGTTCACGGACAGGCCGACCATCGAGATCACGCCGAACAGCATGTAGTACGCGCTCATGAACACGGCGATCGCCGCGAAGCCCCACACGACCGAGTGGAAGCCCTTCTTGATATTGTCGGCGCCGAGGCTCGGGCCGATCGTGCGTTCCTCGATGATTTCCATCGGCGCGGCGAGCGAACCGGCGCGCAGCAGCAGCGCGAGGTCGGCGGCCGCTTGCGGGGTCGGCTGGCCGGTGATCTGGAAGCGGTCGCCCAGTTCCGACTGAATCGTCGCGACGGTCAGCACTTCGCCCTTGCCGTGCTCGAACAGCACCATCGCCATTGGCTTGCCGATGTTGTCGCGCGATACCGCGCGCACCGCGCGGCCGCCGGCCGAGTCGAGACGGATATTGACCGACGGACGCTGATGCTCGTCGAAGCCCGCCGACGCGTCGATGATGCGGTCGCCGGTGAAGATCACCTGCTTGCGCAGCAGCACCGGCGTCTGGTTGCCTTGCGTGAAGAGTTCATCGCCCGGCGGCACCGGGTCGTTCGGGTTCGGATGCGTGTTGACCGGATCGGCGAGGCGCGCTTCGAGCGTCGCCGTACGGCCGATGATGTCCTTCGCCTTCGCGGTGTCCTGCACGCCCGGCAGCTCGACGACGATGCGGTCCGTGCCCTGTTGCTGGATCACCGGCTCGGCCACGCCGAGTTCGTTCACGCGGTTATGCAGCGTCGTGATGTTCTGCTTGAGCGCGGCGTCCTGCACCTCGCGCTGCACGGCCGGCGTAAAGGTGCCGACGAGCTGCACGCCGCCGTCCGGGCCGGTGTTCGGCTGCGACGCCCACTGCAGTTCGCTGACGCTGCGGCCGAGCAGCTTGAGTGCCGCGTCCGCCGTGGCCTGGTCGGCCAGATTCACCACCACCGACTGGTTCACGCGATTCACGCCGCCGTCGCGCACGTTGTTGTCGCGCAGCAGCGTGCGCACGTCCGAGGCGTCCGAGTCGAGCTTCTTGTTCAGCGCGCCGGCCATGTCGACCTGCAGCAGGAAGTGCACACCGCCGCGCAGGTCGAGACCGAGGTACATCGGCAGCGCGCGCAGCGCGGTCATCCAGGTCGGCGACGCGCTTTGCAGGTTCAGTGCGACGACGTACTGCGGATCGTTCGGGTCGCTATTGAGCGACTTCTGCAGCAGGTCTTTCACGCGCAACTGCGTGTCCGTGTTCGTCAGGCGCACGCGGATGTTCGCGTTGTTCTGCGAGTTGTCGAACGTGATTGCGGTCGGCTTGATGTGATTGGCCGCGAGCGCGGCTTCGATCGACGCTAGCGTGGCGGCGTCGAGTCTGACCGTGGCCTTGCCGCTCGACACCTGCACCGCCGGCGCTTCGCCGTACAGATTGGGCAGCGTGTACACGAGGCCGATGACCAGAGCCACCAGCATCACGGCGTATTTCCAGAGGGGGTAGCGATTCATGAGTGGTCCAACGGGAAGGTTGGCTTGGATGCGATGCGTCCGGCGATGAGCGCGGGCCGTTCAGCGAACTGCCTGAACCGCCGGCGAGGCCGCACCGGACGCGGGGAGTGCAGGCCTTACAGCGACTTGATCGTGCCCTTCGGGAGAATTGTCGTGACCGACGCCTTTTGCACGGTGACTTCCGTGCCTTCCGAGATTTCGATGCCGACGTAGGCTTCGCCCACCTTCGTCACCTTGCCGACGATGCCGCCGTTCGTCACGACTTCATCGCCCCTGGCCATCGCTGCGAGCATGTTGCGATGTTCCTTCTGACGCTTCATTTGCGGGCGAATCATGATGAAGTACAGTACGCCGAACATCAGGATCAGCGGCAGGAAGCTCATCAGGTTCGATTCGATACCACCTGCTGCTGCGCCTTGCGCGAAGGCATTGGAAATGAACGACACGTTGGTCTCTCCGTTATCAGTCAAACGATCAAAAAAATCAGCCGATTATTCTACCACCGGCCACACGCGCGCCGGCGCGGCGAATCGGCTTTGCGATCAACCGTTTAAAGGTCCGATTCGGGGCAAATTCAGCGGCCGGCGAAAGTAAATTGTAAGTTGTCCGCGTGCGGCATGCGCAATCCATGCGGCGGGCCGTCAGGACGACGGTTCGACGCCGCGCGCGCGGTCTTCGTGGAAACGCTTGCGGAATGTCTCGAACAGTTTCGCCTCGATCGCATCGCGCATTTCCTGCATCAGTTCCAGGTAGTAATGCAGGTTGTGGATCGTGTTCAGCTGCGCGCCGAGAATTTCGCCGACGCGATGCAGGTGGTGCAGATAGCCGCGCGTGAAGTTGCGGCAGGTGTAGCAGCCGCATTGCTCGTCGAGCGGGCGCAGCGAGTTCCTGTGCGTCGCGTTGCGGATCTTGATGTCGCCGAAACGCGTGAAGAGCCAGCCGTTGCGCGCGTTGCGCGTGGGCATCACGCAGTCGAACATGTCGACGCCGGCCGCGACGCCGGCCACCAGGTCTTCCGGCGTGCCGACGCCCATCAGGTAGTGCGGCTTGTCGGCCGGCAGCTTGGGGCCGATGTGGTTCAGGATCCGCATCATGTCTTCCTTCGGCTCGCCGACCGACAGACCGCCGATCGCGAGGCCGTGGAAGTTCTTCTGCGCGAGGCCGGCGAGCGACTCGTCGCGCAGATCCTCGAACATGCCGCCCTGCACGATGCCGAACAGCGCATTCGGATTGCCGAGGCGCTCGAATTCGTCGATCGAGCGTTGCGCCCAGCGCATCGACATGCGCATCGATTCGGCGGCTTCCTTGTGCGAGGTCGGGATGTTGTTGGTGGCGTACGGCGTGCATTCGTCGAACTGCATCACGATGTCCGAGTTCAGCACCTTCTGGATCTGCATCGACACTTCCGGCGACAGGAACAGCCGGTCGCCGTTGATCGGCGACGCGAACGTGACGCCGTCCTCGGTGATCTTGCGCAGATCTCCGAGCGAGAACACCTGGAAGCCGCCCGAGTCGGTCAGGATCGGCTTCTTCCAGCCCATGAAGCCGTGCAGGCCGCCGTGCGCCTCGATGGTTTCGAGGCCGGGTCGCAGCCACAGGTGAAACGTATTGCCGAGGATGATCTGCGCGTGCATTTCGTCGAGCTCGCGCGGCTGGACCGCCTTCACGGTGCCGTAGGTGCCGACCGGCATGAAGATCGGTGTCTCCACCACGCCGTGATTGAGCGTGACGCGGCCGCGGCGCGCAAGGCCGTCGGTGCCGAGCAGTTCGAATTTGAGGCCATTCTCCGGGCGCTCGTGGGCAGGATGTTGCGAGAGATGACCAAGGGTCATGGGGATCACTCCTGGGCGACCGGAAAACAGTCCGGCGCAATCAATGAAAACCGCCACGAGGGATCGCGGCGGCTAGGAAGACTGCCAATACGCTGAAGCAGTGCTCGAACCGGCTCATGCATCGCGCCGCGTGAGCAGCATCGCGTCACCGTAGCTGAAAAAACGATAGCGCTCGTCGATCGCATGACGGTACGCGGCGCGAATCGTCTCGACGCCCGCGAACGCCGACACCAGCATCAACAGCGTAGATTTCGGCAAATGGAAGTTCGTGACCAGCCGGTCGACCACGCGGAACCGGTAGCCCGGCGTGATGAAGATGTCGGTTTCCGCGCTCGCCGCGCCGAGCGGATGGCCGGCGGCTTCGGCGTCGCGCGCGGCGGCTTCGAGCGCGCGCAGCGACGTCGTGCCGACCGCGATCACGCGGTTGCCGCGCGCTTTGGTCGCGGCGATCTTGTCCGCGAGCGCTTGCGGCAGGTGATACCACTCGCTGTGCATCTTGTGCTCGGCGATGTTTTCGACGCGCACCGGCTGAAACGTGCCCGCGCCGACGTGCAGCGTCAGCGTCGCGCGGTCGATGCCGAGGGCGTCGAGGCGGCCGAGCAGCGTGTCGTCGAAGTGCAGGCCGGCGGTCGGCGCGGCGACCGCGCCCGGGTTCTGCGCGAATACGGTCTGATAGCGGGTTTCGTCGGTCGCGTCGGGGTCGTGCTCGATGTACGGCGGCAGCGGCAGACGGCCGTACTGCTCGATCATCGTCAGGCAGTCGTCGGGGAAATGCAGCGTGTAGAACTGATCGACGCGCTCGCCGACGGTGACGTCGAACGCATCCGCGAGACGGATCGTCGTGCCCGCCTGCGGGCTCTTGCTCGCCCGGATCTGCGCGAGCGCGCTGCGCTCGCCAGTCAGGCGCTCGACCAGCACTTCGATCTTGCCGCCGCTCGACTTCTGGCCGAAGAAGCGCGCCTTCAGCACTTTGGTATCGTTGAAGACGAGCAGATCGCCCGGCGCGAGGCACTCGGGCAGTTCGGTGAAGCGGCGGTCGATCAGGCGCGCGGCGCCGTCGGCGGCGCCTGCGGCGTCCACGTCGAGCAGACGGCTTGCGCTGCGCTCGGGCAGCGCGACTTGCGCGATCAGCTCGGGCGGCAGATCGAAATCGAAATCGGAAAGCGTAAACATGCGAACGACTGGAAGCGGGTTGGGACTGACTTGGGACTGAATTGAGCCGAAGCCGGAGCCGGGCGGCTATGATGGCGGGACGCCGAAGCGGCCCGCGCGCTTTGTGCCGCATCCTGCCTACGCTGGACGCGCGAAGGGCGGCACGACTTCTTTTCGACAGCACCCGATATTGTACTTGCGAAGCAGCCTATGCCTTTGTCCGACCGCCGATCGTCCGTTGCCACCCTCGAAGCGGGCGCCGAACCGCGGCGCCGCGGTGCGCGGGCGGAGGCGGGGGAGCGGGATGCGGCGCAAGCGGGCGCACAAGGCGGCATGATGGCCGCTGGCCACGATCTCGGGCGCGACGGCGACAAGCCCGGCGGCCACGCGGGCGACCCGCCGGATCAATTCGCCGCCGACCACGCGAGCGACGACAAACCCGCCGCCAAAACCAGAGGCGCGGCAAAAGCCGCCGCCAAAGCCCCGGTCAAAACCGCCGATAAGCTCGCCAAACTCGGCCTCACACGCGACATCGACCTCGTGCTGCATCTGCCGATGCGCTACGAAGACGAAACCTCGCTGACGCCGATCGGTCACTTGCTGCCCGGCGGCATCGCGCAAACCGAAGGCGTGGTGTTCGACAATGAGATCGCCTATCGCCCGCGCCGGCAGCTGCTCGTGAAGCTGCGCGACGCCGACGGCGACGAACTCATGCTGCGCTTTCTGAATTTCTACGGCTCGCAGGTCAAGCAGATGGCGCCCGGCGCGCGCCTGCGCGTGCGTGGCGACGTCCGGGGCGGCTTCTTCGGCATGGAGATGGTGCATCCGACCGTGCGCGTCGTCGATGAAGACACGCCGCTGCCGCAGGCGCTGACGCCGGTCTATCCGAGCACCGCGGGCGTATCGCAGGCGTATCTGCGCAAGGCGATCGACAACGCGCTCGCGCGCACGTCGCTGCCGGAGTTGCTGCCCGCGCCGGTCGCGCGCGCGTTTCTCGAACCGCTCGGCGTGCCGGCGCTGATGGACGCGGTGCGCACGCTGCATCATCCGGGCCCGCAGTCGGACGAAACGGCGCTGATCGACGGCACGCATCCGGCCTGGGTGCGCATCAAGTTCGAGGAGCTGCTCGCGCAGCAGATGTCGCTGAAGCGCGCGCACGACGAGCGGCGCACGCGCGCCGCGCCGGCCATGCCGCGCCGCAAGCTCGGCGACGAATCGGCGCTGGTCGCGCGGCTGCTGAAGGCGCTGCCATTTTCGCTGACGGCCGCGCAGCAGCGCGTCGGCGGCGAGATCGCGCTCGATCTGACTCAGCCGCATCCGATGCAGCGGCTGTTGCAGGGCGACGTCGGCAGCGGCAAGACGATCGTCGCGGCGCTCGCCGCCGCGCAGGCGATCGACGCCGGCTACCAGGCCGCGCTGATGGCGCCGACCGAAATTCTCGCCGAGCAGCACGCGCGCAAATTGCGCGGCTGGCTCGAGCCGCTCGGCGTGAATGTCGCGTGGCTCGCGGGCAGTCTGAAGACGAAGGAGAAGCGCGCCGCGATCGAAGCGGCCGCGCTCGGCACCGCGCAGCTCGTGATCGGCACGCACGCGATCATTCAGGACGCGGTCGAGTTCGCGCGCCTCGGACTCGTGATCGTCGACGAGCAGCATCGCTTCGGCGTCGCGCAACGGCTCGCGTTGCGCGCGAAGGCGCAGGGCGCCGCCGACGGCGCGGCCGACTTCCAGCCGCATCAACTCATGATGTCCGCGACGCCGATTCCGCGCACGCTCGCCATGACCTACTACGCGGACCTCGACGTCTCCACGATCGACGAACTGCCGCCCGGCCGCACCCCGATCCTCACCAAGCTCGTGTCCGACGCGCGCCGCGAAGAGGTGATCGGCCGCGTGCGCGAGGCGGCGTTGACGGGGCGCCAGGTGTACTGGGTGTGTCCGCTGATCGAGGAAAGCGAGACCCTGCAGTTGCAAACCGCGGTCGAGACCTACGAGACGCTGGTGGCCGCGCTGCCCGAGCTGAAGGTCGGGCTGGTGCACGGGCGCCTCGCGGCCGCCGAAAAGGCCACGGTGATGGACGCGTTCTCGCGCAACGAGATCCAGCTGCTGGTCGCGACCACGGTGATCGAAGTCGGCGTCGACGTGCCGAACGCATCGTTGATGGTGATCGAGCATGCGGAGCGCTTCGGTCTCGCGCAGCTGCATCAGTTGCGCGGACGCGTGGGGCGCGGCAGCGCCGCGTCGGTCTGCGTGCTGCTCTACACCGGACCGCTGTCGATGACCGCGCGCGCGCGCCTGCAAACGATGCGCGAAACCACCGATGGCTTCGAGATCGCCCGCCGCGACCTCGAAATCCGCGGGCCTGGCGAGTTCCTCGGCGCGCGGCAGTCAGGCGCCGCGATGCTGCGTTTCGCCGACCTGCAGAACGATCAGCACCTCATCGAGCCGGCGCGCGAAGCCGCCGCGACGCTGCTCGACCAATATCCGGACGTGGTCATTCAGCATCTGGCGCGCTGGCTCGGCGCGCGCGAGCAGTATCTGAAGGCCTGAGCGCCGTCCCCGCCGCAAGCACAACGGCTAAAAAGTTGGCGAACCGACCCTATAGGTGTATAACTAGAACCTATCGAATCCATCAGACTGATTGATCCCCGAATGACGCTCACCGAATTGAAATACATCGTGGCGGTGGCCCGCGAGCGGCACTTCGGCCGTGCCGCCGAAGCGTGTTTCGTCAGCCAGCCCACGCTGTCCGTCGCCATCAAGAAGCTCGAAGACGAGCTGAACGTGCAGATTTTCGAGCGCGGAACCAGCGAGGTCAGCGTGACGCCGATCGGCGAACAGATCGTTACGCAGGCGCAACGCGTGCTCGAGCAGACGCTCGCGATCAAGGAAATCGCCAAGCAGGGCAAGGACCCGCTGCTGGGTCCGCTGCGCCTCGGCGTGATCTATACGATCGGGCCGTACCTGCTGCCGACGCTCGTCAAGCAGATGATCCGGCGCGTACCGCAAATGCCGCTGATGCTGCAGGAAAACTACACGCTGAAGCTGATCGAGCTGCTCAAGCAGGGCGAAATCGACGTGGCGATCATGGCGCTGCCGTTTCCCGAAACCGGGCTGATGCTGCGTCCGCTGTACGACGAGCCGTTCGTCGTCGCGCTGCCGTCCGGCCACGCATGGGAAAGCCGCCCGAAGATCGACCCCGACGACCTGAAGCAGGAAACCATGCTGCTGCTCGGCAGCGGGCACTGCTTCCGCGATCACGTGCTCGGCGTGTGTCCCGAGCTGATGCGCTTTTCGCAGAACGCCGACGGCATCCAGAAGACCTTCGAGGGCTCGTCGCTCGAAACGATTCGTCATATGGTCGCAAGCGGCGTCGGCATTACCGTGCTGCCGCGCATGTCGGTGCACGAGGTCAAGCCACATGCGGGCGGTATCGACGCGGGCCTGCTCAGCTATGTCGCGTTCGACGAGCCGGTGCCCGATCGCCGCGTCGTACTGGCATGGCGCAAGAGCTTCACGCGCATGCCCGCGATCGACGCGATCTGCGACGCAATCGCCGCGTGCGACCTGCCGGGCGTCAAAAAGCTCGATCTGCCCGCCGCCGTCAACTGACTCGCCATCATCCGCAGCCGCGCCGGACACCGGTGCGGCCTGCCGCAAAAAGGGCGCAAGCCCTATCGAATAGATTAAATTAATCAAATACGACTATTCGATAGATGTTGCTATAGTTTCCTCCACGGATCGCCCGATCCCTTTATTCGATAAGGCTCAGCGCCCGGACTCCGAGTCGGGGCGCGAGACAAGCCAGGAGGAAAACACCATGCAAGCGCCTTCACAGCCCATCCACCCTTTTCCCGCGCAACCGGCCACGACGGCCGCCGCGCCGAGTATCCGTACGGTCGCCGTGTCGTTGCTGGCCGATCGGGTGCTGGCCGCCTGACGTGCCTACCCGTGACGGCGTCCGTCGCGCACGGATGCCGCATGCTTTTCCCCCGATTCGATAGAAACCACGCAGGAGTGCCCATGTCCGAACGTAAGCTCACCAATGCCGCCGGCGCGCCCGTCGCCGATAACCAGAACTCGATGACCGCCGGCCCGCGTGGCCCCGTGGTGCTGCAGGACGTCTGGCTGCTCGAAAAGCTCGCGCACTTCGATCGCGAAGTGATTCCCGAGCGGCGCGTTCACGCGAAGGGTTCGGGCGCGTTTGGCACGCTGACGGTGACGCACGACATTTCGCGCTACACGAAGGCGAAGGTATTCGCGCAGGTCGGCCAGGAAACGCCGCTTTTCATGCGCTTTTCGACGGTGGCCGGCGAGCGTGGCGCGGCCGACGCCGAGCGCGACGTGCGCGGCTTCTCGATCAAGTTCTACACCGAGGAAGGCAACTGGGACGTGGTCGGCAACAACACGCCAGTGTTCTTCATTCGCGATCCGCTCAAGTTTCCGGACTTCATTCATACGCAGAAGCGTGATCCGTACACGAATTTGCGCAGCAACGTCGCCGCGTGGGATTTCTGGTCGAGTCATCCGGAGTCGCTGCATCAGGTGACGATTCTGATGAGCGATCGCGGCATTCCGAAGAACTACCGGCAGATGCACGGCTTCGGCTCGCACACGTACTCGTTCATCAACGCGAGCAACGAGCGTTTTTGGGTCAAGTTCCATTTCAAGTCGCTGCAAGGCATCGAGAACTTCACCGACGCCGATGCCGCGCAGGTAGTCGCCAATGACCGCGAAAGCGCGCAGCGCGATCTGGTGAACAGCATCGACGCGGGCAACTTTCCGAAGTGGCGCTTCGCAATTCAGGTGATGCCGGAAGCGGATGCGGCGAACTACCGCTTCAATCCGTTCGACATCACGAAGGTGTGGTCGCAGAAGGACTATCCGTTGATCGACGTCGGCACGCTCGAACTGAATCGCAACGTGGAGAACTATTTCGCGGACGTCGAGCAGGCGGCGTTTACGCCGGCGAACGTGGTGCCGGGCATCGGATTTTCGCCGGACCGTCTGTTGCAGGGGCGGCTGTTCTCGTACGGCGATACGCAGCGTTACCGGCTCGGCATCAATCATCACCAGATTCCGGTGAATGCGCCGCGCGTGCCGAACCCGCATTCGTTTCATCGCGATGGCGCGCTGCGCACCGACGGCAATCGCGGCGGCAACGTGAATTACGAGCCGAATCGCTTCGGCGACTTCGTGCAGGACGCGAACGCGTCCGAGCCGCCGCTCGCGGCGGGCGCGGTCGCGCGTTACGAGCATCGCGAGGACGACGACTACTACACGCAGCCGCGCATGCTGTTCGCGCTGTTCGACGACGCGCAACGTGAGCGTCTGTTCGGCAATATCGCGCGACATATCGACGGCGTGCCGCAGGAGATCGTCGCGCGTCAGATCGAGCATTTCCGCCGCGCCGATCCGGCTTACGCGGAAGGTGTGATCGCGGCGCTCGCCGCGTTGCGGGAAGGCGGGAACCGCTAGGCGTCATATACGCGGCGGATGGTAAAGCAGTGGCAAAGCATTGGCAAAGTCATCGACGGCGCGGCGCATTGCTGCGGTCCGTCACGAGACGAACCCGGAGTACGATCATGATAAGGATGATGATGGCGAGCATTGGCGGTCGGGCCGCCGCGCCGAGCATGCAGGCGCAATGGCAGGCGTTGATGTTTCGCAAGGCGCTGGGCTTTGCGATCGTCGCGAGCGGCTTTGCGGTAATCGCCGCGCAGGCGTTGCAACACGCGCTGGGCGGCTGAGCGCAGTACCGCCAGAATGGCTGCGCAGCAAGGCTCTCGGGCACGCGTTGCGCAAACCTTGCGGCATTCACGCTACACTGTCGAACGTTTTATTCGTGTTTTCGCTGACCGTCATCTGCCGACCGGTTCGTATCACTCTTCAAAGGAGTCATCATGGCCAAGAAAGAAGCGGCCGCAGCAGTACAGCACGTCAACATCGGGATCAGCGACAAGGATCGCAAGAAGATCGCCGAAGGGCTGTCGCGTCTGCTCGCCGACACCTACACGCTGTACCTGAAGACCCACAACTTCCACTGGAACGTCACGGGTCCGATGTTCAATACGCTGCACCTGATGTTCGAAACGCAGTACAACGAACTCGCGCTCGCGGTCGACTCGATCGCCGAACGCATCCGTGCATTGGGCGTGCATGCGCCGGGCAGCTACAAGGATTTCGCGAAGCTGTCGTCGATCCCCGAAGCGGACGGCGTGCCGGCCGCGGAAGACATGATCCGTCAGCTGGTCGAAGGTCAGGAAGCCGTGGTGCGCACCGCGCGCGCGATTTTCCCGTCGACGGAAGCCGCCAACGACGAGCCGACCGCCGACCTGCTCACGCAACGCATGCAGACACACGAAAAGACCGCATGGATGCTGCGCTCGCTGCTCGCCTGATTTGGCGCAGCTGAGCCGGTCGAGTCGAGTCCGATGCCGGCGCCGGCATCGCGCGCGCCGTGCTAAAAACGCACAAGCCTCCCTGCACGGGAGGCTTTGTTTTTTGCGCCGCTGCCGCACGACGCACAGATTCGAGCGCGTGGCACTTCGATACGCGGCCGCGCGAATCCTGGGCCGCCGTGCGCTTCCCGTAAAATAGGCGCACCGTGTTCGCACTTCACCGAATTCGTCCCATGTTCGCCCGACTTCCCCTGTATCTGCGCCTCGTGCGCATGGACAAGCCGATCGGCAGCCTGCTGCTGCTGTGGCCGACGCTCAACGCACTGTGGATCGCGTCCGGCGGTCATCCGTCGTGGCAATTGCTGGTGATCTTCACGCTCGGCACGGTGCTGATGCGCTCGGCCGGCTGCGCGATCAACGACTACGCGGACCGCGATTTCGACCGTCACGTGAAGCGCACCGAAAACCGGCCGATCACGTCCGGCAAGATCAATGCGTGGGAAGCGGTCGTGTTGGCAACCGTGCTGTCGCTGGTCGCGTTTCTACTGATTCAGCCGCTCAATGCATTGACCAAAGAGTTGTCGGTGGTCGCGCTGTTCGTCGCGGGCACGTATCCGTTCGTGAAGCGCTTCTTCGCGATTCCGCAGGCGTATCTGGGCATCGCGTTCGGCTTCGGTATTCCGATGGCGTTCGCCGCTGTGCAGGATCACGTGCCGCTGCTCGCGTGGGCGATGCTGGTCGCGAATATCTTCTGGGCCGTTGCGTACGACACCGAATACGCGATGGTCGATCGCGACGACGACATCAAGATCGGCATCCGGACGTCGGCGCTGACGTTCGGCCGTTTCGACGTGGCCGCGGTCATGCTGTGCTATGCGGTGACGCTCGGGATTTACGTCGGCATCGGCGTGACGCTCGGGTTTGGTCCGCTGTACTGGATCGGCTGGGCGGTCGCGGTGGGTTGCGCGATCTATCACTACACGCTGATCCGCCATCGCGAGCGCATGCCGTGCTTTGCCGCGTTCCGTCACAACAACTGGCTCGGCGGCGCGTTGTTCGCGGGGATCGCCGCGCATTACGTGGTGGCTTCGTTTTAACTCGCGTCAGCGCTTTTCTGACTTCAGACCGCTGCGTTTCTACACGCCGTAGGCGCCTGCCCTGATGAGAAGAAGGACAGTCGCGCTACGGCGTGTCTGTTTCCGCTGTTTCTTTTCGACGCCGGTTCGCGTTACTGCTTGCCGAATTCGTCGCCCATCTCGCGCGCCCGCGCGTCGGCGGCCAGTGCGCCGCGCACGATCGCGTCCTTGATGCCGCTCGCTTCGAACGAGGCGAGTGCTGCCGCGGTCGTGCCGCCTTTGGATGTCACGCGCTCGCGCAGCACGCTCGGCGGCTCGTCGGAATTGGCCGCGAGTTGCGCGGCGCCCGTGAAGGTCGCGACCGCCAGCGCGCGGCCCTGCGCTTCGTCCATACCGAGCTGGCGCGCGGCTTCCTGCAGCGCTTCGATGAAATAGAACACGTAGGCCGGCCCGCTGCCCGAGATCGCGGTGACCGCGTCGATCTTCGCTTCGTCGTCGAACCAGACGGTTTCGCCGACCGCGCCGAGCACCTGTGACGCGAGCGCGCGGCCCGCTTCGTCGACGCTGCCGCTGGCGACGAGACCCGTGACGCCCCTGCCGATCAGCGCCGGCGTATTCGGCATCACGCGCACGACGCGGTTGTGGCCAGCGAGCCAGCGCGACATGTCGCCGATCCGAATGCCCGCGACGATGCTGACGACGAGTTGCGACGCGCGCAGATGCGGCGCCAGCGTCCCGGCGACGCTCTTCAGGATCTGCGGCTTCACCGCGAGCACGACCGCGTCGTAGTCGGCGAGCGTGACGTCGGCGGCCGCGCCGGTGCGGATGCCGAATTGCTGCTCGTTGCGCTGGCGCGCGTCTTCGTTCGGATCGACCGCGTACAGGTCCGCGGGCGCGACGCCCCGCTTGATGAGGCCGCCGATCAACGCCGCGGCCATGTTGCCGCCGCCGATAAACGCAATTTTCATGATGGTCCGGGTAGGTTCAGATGAGATGCGGTGAGGGCTTCGCGCAGCCAGGTTCGCGCAAGGCCCGTGGAAATGCTCAGCGCGAATAATCGCGTGCGCCGAAGATCGCGGTGCCGACGCGCACGATCGTCGCGCCTTCGAGCACGGCTGCTTCGAGATCGGCCGACATGCCCATCGACAGCGTATCGAGCGCGAGCCCGTCGTTACGCAAGCGCTCGAATAGCTCGCGCAATTGGCGATGCGGCGCGCGTTGTTCTGCGAGATCGCCGCCCGGTTCGGGAATCGACATCAGTCCGCGCAGCTTCAGCTTCGGCAGCGCGGCGATCTGCTGCGCGATAGCGGCCGCCTCGGCGATGGCGACGCCACTCTTCGACGCTTCACCGCTGACGTTGACCTGCAGGCACACGTTGAGCGGCGGCAGGTTGTCCGGGCGCTGCTCCGACAGCCGCTGCGCGATCTTCAGCCGATCGACCGAATGTACCCAGTCGAAATGCTCGGCGACGGGCCGCGTCTTGTTCGATTGCAGCGGCCCGATGAAATGCCATTCGAGCGACGCGCGCAGATCGGCAAGTGTCTGGATCTTGTCGAGCGCTTCCTGCACATAGTTTTCGCCGAACGCGTGCTGCCCGGCCGCATGAGCGGTGCGCACGGCATCGGCGGGAAACGTCTTGGAGACCGCGAGCAGCGTCACGGACTGCGTGTCGCGGTGGGCCGCTTGCGCGGCCCTGGCGATGCGCTCGTGCACGTCGGCGAGATTGTGAGGCAGATCGGACATGGAACGAACCGGTGTTCAGCGAAGACGATGCCCCGATTATACGGACAGCATGTGCTCGACCAATTCGATCCAGTGCGCGACCGGCGTCGACGTACCGCTTTGCAGATGCGCGATGCAACCGACGTTCGCTGACACGATCACCTGCGGCTCCTGCGCCTGCAAACGCTCGAGCTTCTGGTCGCGCAGCGCGTACGACATGCGCGGCTGCAGCAGCGAGTAGGTGCCGGCCGAGCCGCAGCACAGATGGCTGTCGGCGGGCAGGCGCACTTCGACGCCGAGCGCGCTGAGCAGTTGCTCGACCTTGCCGCGGATCTGCTGGCCATGCTGCAGCGTGCAGGGTGGATGAAACGCGACCGTGTGTACCGAGCGGCGGCGCGTGATGGCGACGAGCCGTTCTTCGAACTCGGGCAGGATCTCGGAGACGTCGCGCGTCAATTCGACGATGCGGCGCGCCTTCTCGGCATAGTTCGGATCGAGGCGCAGCAGGTGCGCGTATTCCTTGACCGTCGCGCCGCAGCCCGACGCGTTCATCACGATCGCTTCAACGCCCTGTTCGACGTAGGGCCACCATGCGTCGATGTTCGCGCGCAGGTCGTCGAGCGCTTCGTCGTGGTAGCCGAGGTGCAGGCGGATCGCGCCGCAGCAGCCGGCGTCGGGCGCGATCAGCGTTTCGATGCCGAGCGCATCGAACACGCGCGCGGTCGCGATGTTGACGTTCGGCATCATCGACGGTTGCACGCAGCCCGCCAGCATCAGCACCTTGCGTTCGTGTTTTGCGCTCGGCCATTCGAGCGGGTGCTGGCGCGCGGGCACCTTGTCGCGCAGCTTCTTCGGCAGCAGGCCGCGCACGTGCTGACCCAGCCGCATCGCCGGCGTGAAGATCGCGCTGTTCGGCAGCACGCTCGCGAGCAGGCGCCGCATCAGCCGCTGATTGAGCGGACGCGTGACTTTCTCTTCGGTGAGCTTGCGGCCGATTTCGACGAGCCGCCCATATTGCACGCCCGACGGGCAGGTCGACTCGCAATTGCGGCAGGTCAGGCAGCGGTCGAGGTGAACCTGCGTGCTGCGCGTGACCGGCGCGCCTTCGACCATCTGCTTGATCAGATAGATGCGCCCGCGCGGGCCGTCGAGCTCGTCGCCAAGCAGTTGGTAGGTTGGGCAGGTGGCGGTGCAAAAACCGCAATGCACGCATTTGCGCAGGATGGCGTCCGCTTCGTTGCCATCGGGCGTATTACGAATGAAGTCCGCGAGGTTGGTTTGCATCGCGTCGCTCAGAAGTCGGAGTAGAGACGGCCGCGGTTGAAGATGCGGGCCGGGTCGAATGCATGTTTGAGGCCGCGATGGATTTTCATCAGCGGCGCGGGCAGCGGTGTGAATACGCCGGCGCCGCGGTCGTAGCCGTGGCCGCTGCGGAAGATGGTCGCGTGGCCGCCGGCCTGTTTCGCGCTGATGCGCACGGTTTGCGCGTCGGTGTCGGTGATCCACCAGCGCTGGCCGCCGCCCCATTCCATCAGTTGCGCGCCGGGCAGCTGCAGCGGCTCGGTGATCGACGGTAGCGCGAGACGCCACAGCGCGGCCTTCGGTGGAATGCCCGCGAAAAACGAATCGGTCTGTTCGCGCAGGCCGGCCCAGAAGCGTTCAGCTTCGACCGCATCGACGACTTCGCCGCCGAGCCCGGTGCGCGCTGCCTTGACCGCGGCTTCCGCGCCGCCCAGGCGCACCGCGAGCGTGCCGTTGCGCCATGCGCTCGCGGTGATCGGCAGGGGCCGGCCGCCCCATTCGTTGAGCTTGCGTACCGCGTCGGTGCCGTTCATGTCGAACTTCAGCGTGGCTTCGACCTGCGGCCGCGGCAGCACTTTGACCGACAGCTCGAGGATCAGCCCGAGCGTGCCGAGCGAGCCCGCGAGCAGCCGCGACACGTCGTAACCCGCGACGTTCTTGACGACCTGGCCGCCGAAGTGCAGCACCTGCCCCTGGCCGTTCATCACGACGGCGCCGAGCACGAAGTCGCGCGCGGCGCCGACGGCCGGCCTGCGCGGCCCCGAAATGCCAGCGGCGATGCAGCCGCCGAAGGTGGCCTGCGGCCCGAAGTGCGGCGGCTCGAACGGCAGCATCTGGTTGTGCTCGGCGAGCGCGGCTTCGATTTCCAGCAGCGGTGTTCCCGCGCGCGCGGTGATCACGAGCTCGGCCGGATCGTACGCGATGATGCCGCGATAAGCGCGCGTGTCGAGGATCTCACCTTCCAGCGTCTGGCCATACCAGTCTTTGGTGCCGCCGCCGCGGATGCGCAGCGCGCGTCCCTCGGCGCTGGCCGAACGCACGCGTTCGGACCATACGGCGACGATGTCGTCCTCTTCCATGGTGTCCTGCTCGTTGTGTTTCGTTTGATTGTACCGGGCGGCGGCTCGCTGGCAAGCCGGAGCGCACCCGCATGACGGGGCGCGACATCGGTCTGGAGGGGAGGGCGCAAAGCGCCGGGGAGGGCGCAAAGCGCCGCGCAGGCCGCGCCAGCATCAGCGCGGGCGCGGCGAACGGTGGATGCGCGCTGCAAACCCCAGCCGCTAGAAGCGCGGCAGCTCGGGATGAGGCAGCAGGCCGCCGCGCACGTGCATCTTGCCGTATTCGGCACAGCGCGCCCGCGTCGGGATGCCCTTGTCGGGGTTCAACAGGCCGGGCGCGTCGAATGCTCGCTTGACCGCGTGGAACGTATCGCGCTCTTCGGGCGAGAACTGCACGCACATCGAATTGATCTTCTCGATGCCGACGCCATGCTCGCCCGTCACCGTGCCGCCCAGCTCGACGCAAGCTTCGAGGATGTCGCAACCGAACAACTCGGCGCGATGCCACTCGTCCTGGTCGTTGCCGTTGAACAGGATCAGCGGGTGCATGTTGCCGTCGCCGGCATGGAATACGTTGATGCAGCGCAACTGGTAGGTCTTCTCCATCTCCTCGATGCGCGCGAGCAGCGGCCCGATACTGCGGCGCGGCACGGTACCGTCCATGCAGTAGTAGTCCGGCGAAATGCGGCCGGCGGCCGGAAACGCGTTCTTGCGCCCGGACCAGAAGCGCAGGCGCTCGGCTTCCGTGCGTGAAATCTGGATACGGGTCGCGCCGTGCTCGCGCAGCACCGCGGTCATGCGCACGATCTCGGCCGCGACTTCCTCGGGCGTGCCGTCCGATTCGCACAGCAGGATCGCCGCCGCGTCGAGGTCGTAGCCGGCGTTGACAAACTCCTCGACCGCGCGCGTGGCGGGCTTGTCCATCATCTCGAGGCCGGCCGGAATGATGCCCGCCGCGATGATGCCCGCGACGGCGTCGCCGCCTTTGACGACGTCGTCGAAGCTGGCCATGATGACCTGCGCCGTTTGCGGCTTCGGGATCAGCTTGACGGTGACCTCGGTGACGATCGCGAACATGCCCTCGCTGCCGATCAGCACCGCGAGCAGATCGAGCCCCGGCGCGTCGGGCGCGAGCGAGCCGAATTCGACGATCTCGCCTTCCATCGTGACCGCGCGCACGCGCAGCACGTTGTGCACGGTGAGGCCGTACTTCAGGCAATGCACGCCGCCCGAATTCTCTGACACGTTGCCGCCGATCGTGCAGGCAATCTGCGACGACGGATCCGGCGCATAGTAAAGACCATACGGCGCCGCGGCTTCGGAGATCGCCAGATTGCGCACGCCCGGCTGCACGGTCGCGATGCGCGCGTACGAGTCGACTTCGACGATCTTGCGAAAGCGCGCGAGCGATACCACCACGCCGTGCCGAATCGGCATCGCGCCGCCGGACAGCCCGGTGCCCGCGCCGCGCGGCACGATGGGCACCTCGAGGCGATGGCAGATCTGCACGATGCGCTGCACCTGCGATTCGGTTTCCGGTAACACGACCGCGAGCGGCAAACGCCGGTACGCGGCGAGTCCGTCGCATTCGTACGCGACGGTGTCTTCTTCGCGATACAGCAGACAGTGGGTCGGCAACACGGCCATCAGCGCCTGCACGACCTCGCGCTGACGCTGCGCGAGGACTTCGGCCGACAGTTCAGCGGGTGCGTTCATGTGAGTTGTCTCCTCGTGGCTTGCGCCGGTCCGGCTTGCTGGTTCGAGCCGGCCGTTTCGTGCTGCGTGTTTCGTGCTGCCTGCTTCGCATCACTTGCGTGTTCAGCTTGGCGCGGTTGCCGCTGGGCGTGTCAGCGGTTTGCCGCGGCCGGCATGCGCAGTGTCGATCAGGCCGCCGCCCAGGCGAAAATCTTGCCCGGGTTCATCAGATTGCGAGGGTCTAGCGCGTGCTTGATGGAGCGCATCGTGTCGACCGCGACGTCGCCGTGCTCCTCGAGCAGAAAGCCCATCTTGTGCAGGCCGATGCCATGCTCGCCGGTGCAGGTGCCGTCCATCCGCAGCGCGCGCTGCACGATGCGATGGTTCAGGCGCTCGGCTTCCTCGAGCTCTTCGGGCTTGTCCGGATCGATCAGGATCGCGACGTGGAAGTTTCCGTCGCCGACATGGCCGACGATCGGGCAGGGCAGCGGCGACGCCAACAGATCCTGCTCCGTTTCGACCACACACTCCGCGAGACGCGAGATCGGCACGCAGACGTCGGTGGTGACCGCGCGCGAGCCGGGCTTCAGTTGCAGCATCGCGAAATAGGCGTTGTGACGCGCGTTCCACAGACGGCTGCGGTCTTCGGGGCGCGTCGCCCATTCGAAGCCTTCACCGGCATTCTGTGCGGCGATTTCCTGCACGAGTCCGGCCTGTTCCTTGACGCCGGCCTCGGTGCCGTGAAATTCGAAGAACAATGTGGGCGCTTCGCGCAGTGTCAGATTCGAATGGCGATTGATCGAGCGGATCGCAAGTGAATCGACGAACTCGACACGCGCGATCGGCACGCCGATCTGGATCGTCTCGATGACCGCGCGCACCGCATCGCCCATCGACGGGAACGTGCACACCGCGGCCGACACCGCCTCCGGCTGCGGATAGAGGCGCAGCGTGATTTCGGTAATCACGCCGAGCGTGCCTTCCGAGCCGACGAACAGGCGCGTGAGGTCGTACCCCGCCGACGATTTGCGCGCGCGCGAGCCGGTCTTGATCACGCGGCCATCGGCGAGCACGACCGTCAGGCCGAGCACGTTCTCGCGCATCGTGCCGTAGCGCACGGCGTTGGTACCCGACGCGCGGGTTGCCGACATCCCGCCGATGCTCGCGTCCGCGCCGGGGTCGATCGGGAAGAACAGGCCGGTGTCGCGCAGCGCTTCGTTCAGTTGCTTGCGCGAGATGCCGGGCTCGACGGTGACGGTCAGGTCTTCGGCGTTGATCGACAACACCCGGTTCATTTCCGACAGATCGATCGACACGCCGCCTTGCACGGCAAGCAGATGTCCTTCGAGCGACGAGCCATTGCCGTACGGAATGATCGGCACGTCGTACTGGCCGCACAGCTTGACGGCGGTTTGCACGTCTTCGCTTGTACGCGCGAACACGACGGCGTCAGGCAGTTGCGGATCGAACGGAGATTCGTCGCGGCCGTGGTGCGCACGCACGGCTTCGGCAACGGAAACCCGATCGCCGAAAGCGGCTTTGAGCCGGTTCAGCAATTCGGCGGGAAACGGCCGGCGTAGCGGCGCCGGCGGCACGGGATGGTTCACGCATGTCTCCTGTGTCGACCGGAGTTAGCGCTACAGCGCTTACTCCGGTCCCATGAAAGTTTCTTTAAATAACGGTCTGTTTGCAGCAAGTATTTCATTTTACGCCGTTCGCCCGCCAGGCAGCGCTGGGTCGGCTTCCGCTCATATAATGGCGGCGATTTCGCGATGCGTGCAATATGGACAAACCAGCTGGCAGCATCGTCACTAATACATGGGAGACGTCATGGGCAATCGCCTCAGCAAGATCGCCACTCGCACCGGCGACGACGGCACCACCGGTCTCGGCGACGGCCGCCGCGTGCGCAAGGACAGCGCGCGTATCGCCGCGATTGGCGACGTCGACGAACTCAATTCGAATCTCGGCGTGCTGTTGTGCGAGAACCTGCCCGAGAACGTACGCGCGGCGCTGGTCGCAATCCAGCACGACCTGTTCGATCTGGGCGGCGAGCTGTGCATTCCCGGTCACACGATGATTACCGAACAGCATCTCGCGCAGCTCGACGGCTGGCTCGCCGACTACAACGCCACGCTGCCGCCGCTGAAGGAATTCATTCTGCCGGGCGGTTCGCGCGCGGCCGCGCTCGCGCATGTGTGCCGTACCGTTTGCCGCCGCGCGGAGCGGACGATCGTCGCGCTTGGCGAACACGAGGCGCTGAACGCGGCGCCACGTCAGTACGTGAACCGGCTGTCCGATCTGCTGTTCGTGCTGGCGCGCGTGCTCAATCGCGCGGACGGTGGCACCGACGTGCTGTGGCAGCACGATCGCGGCGCGCCTTGAATGGCGACGCACATGTGCGCATGGACACGCACGGTGCGTCGCACGAGCCGAGGCTCAACCGACGGCGAGCGTGACCGGCTTGCCGATGCGGCTCAGCATTTCCACGAGCGTGTCGATCGTGAACTTGGTGGTTTTCTTGTTGACGACGTCGGACACGCGCGGGCGCGACACCATCAGGATTTCGGCCGCCTCGGCCTGCTTCAGATGATGCTGTTCGATCCACGTGGACAGCTCGGTCATCAGCTGTTCCTTGAGCAGCCGCGTGTCGTTGATCTGCTTTTGCGACGCCGCGTGAAGGCGCTTCGCTTCATCGGCGGAAAAACCGAGTTCGAGGAACACGTTCGCGCCGGCTCGCGTTACGTGACGAATGTTGGTGTCGATCGTCATGGCTGGGTGGTCCTGTAATGGGTGATGGCGCGGTAGCGCGTTTCGGCAATTCTTCTGTCGTGCGGTCCGAGCCTCTGCGTTTTCTTCTGAAAGCAATGCAGCACGTACAGCGCTTCGGCGTATTTCGTGACGTACATCACGCGAAAAATGCCGTCCTCGTCTCTGATGCGAATTTCGCGCGTTCCCGCGCCGATAGACTCGAACGGTTTCCAGTCGTCAGGGTCGAGTCCTGACTGAATCTTGTGAAGCTGAAACCCTGCGAGACGACGCGCTTCGTTGGGAAAAGCGAGCAAATCACGGTAGCTGGAGCCTAACCAGCGAATTTCTTTTTCCTGCTCCATCGCCACCTCATGTATAAAATCTTATACGCATTCTCCAGCCTGGTCAAGCGTGTAAGCGACCAGGCAACGAGCTATGACGATATCGAGGCAGCAGGCTGAGTACCATTCGTCCGAATGGCCAATAAAAAAACCCGGTTCGATATTGAACCGGGTTTCTTCTACGGACTGCCGACAAGCCCCCGCAGTGGCGGCGGGGCAGGTGTTCAGTTGCCGCTGCCGCGCGCGACGCGGCGCTGCCTGACCGCTTCGGCAAGGCCTTCGAGCACCGCGACGCTTTCGTCCCAGCCGATACACGCATCGGTAATGCTCTGCCCGTACGTGAGCTCGCAGCCTTCCTGCAGATCCTGGCGACCCGCGACGAGGTGCGACTCCACCATCACGCCGACGATCCGCTCGTCACCCGCGGCGATCTGACGGCCGATGTCCGCGCACACCGGAATCTGGTTTTCGTGCTTCTTCGAACTGTTCGCGTGGCTCGCATCGATCATCAGACGCGCGGCGAGACCCGCCTTGCCGATGTCCGCGCAGGCCGCGTTGACGTTGTCGGCGTCGTAGTTCGGCGTTTTGCCGCCGCGCAGAATCACGTGGCAGTCCTCGTTGCCCGCGGTCGATACGATCGCCGAGTGGCCGCCCTTCGTGACCGACAGGAAATGGTGCGGCTGCGAGGCGGCCTTGATCGCGTCGACGGCGATCTTCACGTTGCCGTCCGTGCCGTTCTTGAAGCCGACCGGGCACGACAGTCCCGAAGCCAGCTCCCGGTGCACCTGCGATTCGGTCGTGCGCGCGCCGATGGCACCCCAGGAGATCAGATCCGCGATGTACTGCGGGCTGATCATGTCGAGGTACTCGGTGCCGGCCGGCAGGCCGAGTTCGTTGATGCGCAGAAGCAGCTCGCGCGCGGTGCGCAGACCTTCGTTGATCTTGAAGCTGTTGTCCATATGCGGGTCGTTGATGAGACCCTTCCAGCCCACCGTCGTACGCGGCTTTTCGAAGTACACGCGCATCACGACTTCGAGTTCGCCGGCAAAGCGCTTGCGCTGCTCGATCAGACGCCCCGCGTATTCGATCGCGGCCTTCGGATCGTGAATCGAGCACGGGCCGATCACGACGATCAGACGATCGTCCATGCCGTGCAGAATGCGATGCATCGCGGTGCGCGAGTCGTAGATCACGTTGGAAACCGTCTCGTCGCAGGCAAATTCGCGGATCAGGTGAGCGGGCGGCGTGAGTTCCTTCAATTCGCGAATGCGGACATCATCGGTATTGTGCGGGGGCATGTTGTTCTCCTGAATCGGTTCGTAGCGTGTTCGCGCGGGCAACGGGGCGATCAGTCAGTGATCAAACAGCGAGGCCAGAGCGGACGACGATCAAAAAATGGTCAACGACAAAATGTCAGTCAGGTATCGAAAAGCGTGAGACGAAAAAAAACCGCCAGGCTAGCTGGCGGTTTTTCGGGAATTCTCGGTGTCCTGCGTGCACTAACACCCCTCTCGATCCGCCAGCGGTCTGAGATACCAAAAAAAGTAAAAATAAAACTTGGCGGACATGGCGAAGTGAATGCGTCGCTGGTCAAAAAGGGTGAGTGAGTTTATAACCCGATACAGGCTCGGCTGACAAGCTGGGGCGTCGAAAAATGCGGAAAACCCGCACGCTTCGCGCCTTGCGTGCGCGAAGCGTGCATCCGTGACGAAATCAGGCCGTGCCGCCGACCGTCATCCGCTCGATGCGCAGCGTCGGTTGACCGACGCCCACCGGCACGCTCTGGCCTTCCTTGCCGCACACGCCCACGCCCGAATCGAGCTTCATGTCGTTGCCGATCATCGTGACGTACTTCAGCGATTCCGGTCCGCTGCCGATCAGCGTCGCGCCCTTGACCGGATACGTGATCTTGCCGTTCTCGATCATGTACGCCTCGGAGGCCGAGAATACGAATTTGCCGTTCGTGATGTCGACCTGACCGCCGCCGAAGTTCACCGCATACAGGCCGTTCTTCACGGACGCGAGGATTTCTTGCGGGTCCTTGTCGCCGTTCAGCATGTACGTGTTGGTCATGCGCGGCATCGGCAGCGCCGCGTACGATTCGCGCCGTGCGTTGCCGGTGACCGGCATCTTCATCAGACGCGCGTTCAGGGTGTCCTGGATGTAGCCCTTCAGGATGCCGTCCTCGATCAGCGTCGTGCACTGGGTCGGATTACCTTCGTCGTCGATATTGAGCGAGCCGCGACGATTCGGCAGCGTGCCGTCGTCGACCACGGTGACGCCCTTCGCGGCGACCTGCTCGCCGATGCGTCCCGCGAATGCCGACGACCCTTTGCGGTTGAAGTCGCCCTCGAGCCCGTGGCCGATCGCCTCGTGCAGCAGCACGCCGGGCCAGCCCGGCCCGAGCACGACGGTCATCGCGCCGGCCGGCGCCGGACGCGCGTCGAGATTGACGAGAGCGGCGTGCACTGCGTCGTCGACATAGCGCGACAACACTTCATCGGTGAAATAGCCGTAGTCGAAACGCCCGCCGCCGCCGCCGCTGCCGATTTCGCGGCGGCCGTTCTGCTCGGCGATCACCGTCACCGAGACACGCACGAGCGGCCGGATGTCGGCCGCGAAGCCGCCGTCGCTGCGCGCGACCAGCACCACGTCGTATTCGCCGGCGAGGCCCGCCATCACCTGCTGGATGCGCGGGTCGCGGCCGCGCGCCATCTGCTCGATGCGCTCGAGCAGCTTGACCTTGGCGGTGGCGTCGAGCGAATGCAGCGGGTCGGACGGCAGGTACAGATCGCGCCCGGCGATGCCGGTCAGCGACGATGCCACCTGGATCTTCTGCTTGCCGCCGCCTGCCTTGGCGATCGCGCGCGTGGCGATGGCCGCCTGGCGGATCGCTTCGGGCGACAGGTCGTCCGAGTAGGCGAACGCGGTGCGCTCGCCCGACACGGCGCGCACGCCGACACCCTGATCGATGCTGAAGCTGCCCGACTTCACGATGCCTTCCTCGAGACTCCACGCTTCGCTGCGGGTGGTCTGGAAGTACAGGTCCGCGTAGTCGACGCGGTGCGTGAAGATTTCGGCGAGCGTGCGCGTGAGCAGCGATTCGTCGAGACCATAGGGCGTGAGGAGGATGTCCTTGGCGGCGGCGAGATTACGGATACCGGGTTCGATGATGTTCATGCGAAGTATGTTCTGCTCGATACGAAGGGGTCGGGGAGCGCCTGCGTCGCTATATGCGTGGCAGGCGCCGCAGTTTCAATGTCGGTTTCAGGTCAGCACGCGATGACGCCATGCCGGCAGGCTTTGCCGCACTTCGTCGATGCGCGCGCGTTCGAGGTTGCCCGCGACCACGCCGGCGCCCTCGTCGCGCACCGCGACGATCTCGCCCCACGGGTCGATCAGCATGCTGTGGCCCCAGGTGCGGCGGCCGTTTTCATGTTTGCCGCCTTGCGCCGCGGCGAGCACGTAGCACTGGTTTTCGATCGCGCGAGTGCGCAGCAGCAGCTCCCAATGCGCGCGGCCGGTCGTGTAGGTAAACGCCGACGGCACCACGATCAGCGCGCAGTCGCCCATGCGCCGGTACAGCTCGGGAAAGCGCAGATCGTAGCAGACCGACAGGCCGACCCGGCCGAATGGCGCCTCGAAGCTTTGCACCGAGGTGCCGGGTCGAATCGTGCGCGCTTCGTCGAACGATTCTTCGCCCTTTTCGAAGTTGAACAGGTGGATCTTGTCGTAGCGCGCGGCCTCGTTGCCGTTCGGGTCGAACACCAGCGTCGTGTTCAGTACGCGCGACGGCTCCGGTGCGTTCAGCGGCAGGGTGCCGCCGATCACCCAGATCTGGTGGCGGCGCGCGGCGTCGGCGAGAAAGCGTTGGATCGGGCCGTCCTGATGTGGCTCGCGCACGGCGAGCTTGTCGGTGTCCTTGAAGCCCATGAAACAGAAATACTCGGGGAGCAGCACGAGTTGCGCGCCGTCGGCGGCGGCTTCGGCGATCAGGCGCTCTGCGTCGGCGAGATTGCGATCGCGATCCGGCGAGCTGACCATCTGCAGCGCGGCGACCCGGAAGGGGCTGGCTACAAGGCCGCTGGAGGTTGCGGCGGATGCGGATGAAGTGACGTGTGTTTCGCTCATGAGCGTGTCGAAAGACTCCCGGCGGGCGGCGGTGTGAAGCGCGGGCGCCGCATGCATGGTTCTGGGCTGGCTCGGCCCCGTTGGCGCATTGAGTCGATAGAGCGGCACGAGCGGCCGCGTGGTTCGAGACGGCGGCGCCAGGGAAACCGGAGCTCAGTGCGCTTCCACGGTCGAAGCCGGAGCGTCAATCTTACCCCGTTCGCCCGTCACCCGCTCGACGTGCGGTTTCGACCACGAGCCGGTGATCGCGTAGTCGCGCGCGAATACGTGCGACACCCCATGCGTGAACGCGATATCGGCGATCAGCGCGCCGAGGCCGATCAGCGGATTGATGACCGTCGCGGCGATCACCGCGGAGCCGGCGCTGACGGTCGGCACTACGTGCAGGTGCAGGTCCTGGCTCTTCTGCGCGATGTCGACCGAGCCCACCATCTCGGCGCGGGCCGGCGCGGTCACCATCCTGAAGTTGTCGGTGCGGGCGATGCCGTCATGAATCTGCGCGGTACCCGTCACGCTCGAGAACGGCAGGCCCTCGCCGATCACATCGCGGAAATTGAGTGTGGCGATGCGCGCGAGGCTTTGCAGGCTCAGCACGCCGAGCAGCGTCGCGACGCCCGGATCGACCTTCAGGATCTGACCGTGGTGTAGATCCAGCGCGAGGTTGCCGTTCAGCGTCGAATAGTCGATCGTGGTCGGGCCGCCCTGCCACACGGCCTTGCCCTGAATCGAGCCGGTGCCGCCCCGGAGCGTCCTCGGCAGACCGAAGCGCTCGAGCATTGCGCCGGCATCCTTGATGTCGAGCTTGAAATCGAACACGGTGCGGCGCGGCATGGCTTCGTCGGCCGAGATGGGCAGTTCGGTCGAGGTACGCCAGTTCGCGGTCGCGGTCAGCGTCGCGGTGGGGTTCGTCACATCGAGCTTGTCGAGCTGCCAGACCGGCACGCCGTTTTCTTCGAAGTTGTGCGCGTCGACCTCGAGCCGGCCGACGTTGCGATCGTGCACGATCAGCTCGTCGACGACCAGATCGATCGACGGCATGTTCAGCGCGGGCGCCGACATCGCCGGACCGATCAGGTCCTTGTCCGCGACCGACGGAATCACGACGCGCGCGAAGCGCGCCTGCAGTTCGCCCGGCGATTCGCGGGTCGCTCCCGGCAGCCACGACACGTGGCCTGACACCTGATTCGACGCGATGTTCGCCTGCCACGTGCGATCCGCGTGCGACGCGCCGACGATCACGTTGTCCCAGTGACGCTTGAGCAGCGTAAGCATGTCGATGTGCAGCGCGAAGCGGTTCGGCAGGAACTGCGTGAGCATGGGATTCGGCACGGCCGTAGGCGCGGCCGCGGGTGTGGCCGCGCTGTTGGCGGTATTGCCGCCGTTCGCACCGCCGTTCACGCCATTCGCCCCGCCCGCGCGCAGCTGCGCGGCGAGCGCGCGCCAGGCGTCGGCATCGATCTCCTTGATGTCCGCCGCGGCGACCACGCCCTCGGACGGCAGGTCGACCGGCCGGTTCACGCCGATCGCGCCGCGCACGACGGTCGGTGACGTACGCGGCTGCGCGTTCGGCCGATAGCGCAGCAGATACGCGGCGGCGACCGGCCCCAACGTCAGGTCGGCGCGTTCGAGGCCGGCTTCGCCCGGCCCCGTTGACGGATTGACCGAGAAGTGCAGCGGCATCGGCGTGCCGGCAGTCTTTTTGAACGGCGCTGGAAAATCGAGCCCGAGGCCGCTCAGATCAGAGTTGGCGCTGACCTCCGGCAGGCGGCCCTTCGCGCCGGTGACGCGCAATGCATAAGGCACGCTGCCGCTCATATGCGTGAGCACCTGTGCGGCCGGGCCATGCAGATGCAGTTCGCGCGCGGCATCGACGGCGATGTGGCCGTTGAGCGCGAGCGCGTACGTGCCGTCTTGCCGCAAGCCGCCGTTCGCATGCACGTCACCGCCGAGGAACTGGCCGGAGAGCCGCTCGACCTCGGCCGTGCGTTCGGTGAAGCGCACCCGGCCGTTCAGCTGCGACAGCGACGGCGCATTGCTCACGCTCAGGCGATTGTTCTGGAAGCCGAGCGCACCTTCCACGCCGATATGCGGCTTCGGCGTACGCGGGATCGTCAGCTTCAGCGCGAGCGACGCGGGCCCTTCCGCGCGAATCTTTTCGGTCTGGTGCCGCGCCATGATGCCGAGCGAGCTGCCGTTCACGTAGTCGAGCATATCGGCGAGCGGGCCGCGGCCGTTGCCCTCTATGGTGAGGTTCGAGCCTTTGGTGCCGAGGTCGTCGATGCGGCCGTTCACGCCGGTCAGCGCGACGCGCTTGTAACGGCCGCGGTCGATGTCGAAGCGCAGTACGTTCTGCCTGAGCTCGAACACGCCGTCGATGCCGTCGAGCGGCGGCCAAACGTTTGGCGTGCCGTTGCGCATGTTGCGCGGCGGGAACGGCGTCGGATCGAACTTGCCGCCGGTGAACGGCGCGACGATGTGGAAGATGCCGGCGTCGGGGTCGCGCGCGTAGGGGAACTTGGTCAGGTCGCCGTGCACTTCGATCGTGCCGCCACGCGACACGCCAGCCTGCAAGCCGTGGCCGAGGTAAATGCGCAGCTTTTCGCTGACCGCGGTCGGCAGATAGCGGGCGATGTGCGTCACCTGCGCGCGCCGGAAGTCGGCTTTCAGGTCGAGCGAGCCGCGGCCGTGGCCGGGATTGCTGTAGCTCGCAGTCGCGCTCGCCTCGACGTCAGGGTTCGATACGCTGAAATCGTTGAGCTTGAGCGCGAACGCGGGACGCGTGTCGCCCGGTGCCTTCGTGCCCATCGTCCAGTCGGCGCGGCCGTGCAGACGCGCAAGCGTGAGACGCGGATCGTCGAACACGCCCGGCAGCGTGATCGCCACGTTGGTCGTATCGAAGTTCGCGTGGCCGCCTTTTTCATCGGCGTCGACGCTGCCCCACAGGTTTTCGATGCCGGGAACGCCGGCGCGCGGGTGGCCGCGCGGCGTCAGGCCCGGCCCCGGCTCCTGGGCGGCAAAGCTGATGCCCTGCAAATCGCCCTTGAAGCGATAACGCTCGATCGGTTCAGCACCCGTCGGCCGACGGTCGCTGCCCACTTCTCCGGATTCCGGCTTGCCGCGCTCGAGCTCGATCACGTAGTTCGCGACGCGCCCGCGCGGATTGATGCGCACGAGTTCATTGAGAAAGTGCCGCGGCAGCGGCAGCGCGCGGCTGAATTCGGCGAGGATGCCGAGATCGACGCGATCGCCGCTGACGCTCAAAAGCTGCCCATGCTGCTGCGACGCCATCCGGTAGCGGCTGTCGAGGGTCCGGAAGCGCAGGATGCGCGCGAGCGGCGTGCCGTCTTCGAGCGGCGGCTGGCCGAGCTCGGCACGCAGGTCCGACAGCTGCAGCCGGTACTCGCCTTCGTTTGCCTCGACGCGCCACAGAAAGTGGGTGATCGGCACGAGCAGCCTTGGCTGGGTCGGGCGCACGCGCATCGCGACGTCGTAACCGCTCAACTGGCCGGTCGCCTGGGTCATGCGGCCTTCGCTGAAGTCGATCCAGATTGCATTGTCGATGCGGCCGGCGAACGTCTCGATCGGGAACTGGATGTAGCGCGCAAGCGTCGGCAGATCGACCGGACCCGTCGACATGTACACCTGCCCGCTCCAGTTGATCGGCTTGCCGAGCGCCGAGAGCGGCGCGTGGCGGAAGTGCGTGCGGAAGTCGAGCGGGCCTTTCAACACCTGGCCGTCGGGTGGCGCCTGCAGCGCCATGCGGTGGTCGCGGCCGTCATTGAGGATCGCGATGCGGATGTCGCGCAGCGCCAGTTCGGGTTCGTTGCGCGTCGCGTCGCGCCAGCGCAGCACGCCGCCGCGCACGACGATCGCCTGCTGACGCAACAACCAGGTGGACAGCGCGTCGTTGCCGCTGTGGCGCGTCGGCACCGGCACGCCCGCGACCGACAGCACGCCGTCCTCGCTGCGCGACACCAGCACGTCCGGCTGATCGACGATCAGGCTCGACAGCGCCAGATGAAACTCCCACAGCGAGCGCCAGGACACCGACGCGGTGGCGTGCGGAATCGTCAGCGCGGGTTGGCCGTCGTGATCGCGGATGACGAGATTCGTGACATCGAGCCCTGGCTGGAAGCCGCTCCAGTGCGGCGCGAGCCGGCCGATCGTGAATTGGGTGCGCAGCTTGTCGGAGACCGTGGCTTCGATGCGCGGCCGGAACATGTCGGCGCGCGGCAGCACCACGTAGCGCAAACCCAGAAACAGTCCGCCCGCGATGAAATAGAGGACGAGCGCGAGCGCGGCGAGCACGCGCAACGTCCGACGCAGCACGATGTGGTCGCTTCCGCTCACATGCCGGACCTGCGGTGGGGTTTGCGGGTCGGCGGATTCGTTTCGCTCGGACATGCTGCGGCGGCTGGGCGTATGGTAGTTTTGCGTGTTAACGACGAAATGTATCACATGGGAAAGCGTCGGCGGACCTCCTGCAAACCCTGTCCGACGGCCCGTGACGGCGATTGGCGAGGCCGTCCGGCACGGAGTCCGGCACGCTTGTCGCCGCATGCCGATGGCACGACGGAACGACACGACAACGACCCCGGAACGACACCCGGACACCGTCAGAATACCGCCGGACAAATTCGATCAAGCAACGAGCGAGCCAGATTTTTGATGACTGACGCCACCCTCCTGAGTTCCAGCTATTCGCACTATGCCGCGCGCGCCGCCGCGGCCCGCCCGCAACTGGTCGCGCATGTCGGCGCGCTGGCCGACGAACCGCTGACGCGCGAGCGTATCGACGCGCGTCTCGACGAACTGTGCGCCGAGGCGGCGGGCCCAGCCGGTGCGCCGGTCGACGAAGATGCGCTGAAGCGCGCGCTGCGCCAGCTGCGCACCGAAGTATTCTGCGCGGTGATGGAGCGCGACCTGGCCGGCGAGGCCGATATCGCCGAAGTCACCGGCGCGATGACCGATCTCGCGGAAACGACGATCCAGCGCGCGCTGACGGTGCTGAGCGCCGAGCTCGAAGCGCTGTATGGCGAGCCGCGCGACCAGCAGGGCGAACGGCTCACGCTTGGCGTGGTCGGTATGGGCAAGCTCGGCGGGCGCGAGCTGAACGTGTCGTCGGATATCGACCTGATCTTCGTCTATGAGGACGACGGCGAGACCGCCGGCGGCCAGCGCTCGCCGCTCGCGACCCAGGAGTTCTTCACGCGGCTCGGCAAGCGGCTGATCGGCGCGCTCGCCGAAGTCACCGCCGACGGCTACGTGTTTCGCGTCGATATGCGTCTGCGGCCGAACGGCGATTCGGGGCCGCTCGTATGCAGCCTCGGCATGCTCGAAGAGTATTTCTATGTGCAGGGCCGCGAGTGGGAGCGCTACGCGTGGATCAAGGGCCGGCTCGTGTCCGAGGGCGCGAGCGCCTCGGCGCAGCGGCTGCAGAAGCAGCTCGGGGCGATCGTCACGCCGTTCGTCTATCGACGCTATCTGGATTTCGGCGTGATCAGCGCGATTCGCGCGCTGCATCTGCAGATCCGCCAGGAGGCGCAGCGCCGCGCGTCGATGCGCCCCGACAAGGCCGACGACATCAAGCTAGGCCGTGGCGGCATCCGTGAAATCGAATTCAGCGCGCAGGTGTTCCAGCTGATCCGCGGCGGCCAGGACGCCGGCTTTCGCGTGCGGCCGACGCTCGCCGTGCTGCGCCACGCGGCCACGAATGGGTTGATGGATCCGTCGGTGTGCGTGAAGCTGTCGCAGGCGTATCGCTTTCTGCGGGAGCTCGAGCATCGTTTGCAATATCGCAACGACGCGCAGACCCACGCGATGCCCGTCGATGCCGAAGACCGCATGGCGCTCGCGCGCGTGATGGGCTGCGACGACTACCCGCAATTGATGACGAAGCTCGACGCGCATCGCGAGTTCGTCGAACAGCAGTTCGACCAGATTTTCGCCGACAAGGTGGGCGGCCGCGACGGTTGCGGCGCGCCCGAGGACGGCGCGGCCGCGTGGGTGTGGAGCAGCGCGCTCGCCGACGATAGCGCCGACGACGCACTGCGCGCGCGCCTCGTCGAACTGGGGGTGGCCGAGCCCGGTGAGCTGCTCGCCCGGCTGCAGGCGGTGTGGCGCTCGTCGCGCTACACGGGCCTGAACGAGCGCAGCCGGCAGCGTTTCGACATCGTCGCGCAGCGCGCGCTCGAAGCCGCGCGCACGCTGGAGCCGGCCGGGCGGCGCGGCGATACGGTCGCGCGCCTGTTCGATCTGCTCGAAGCGGTGAGCCGGCGCGGCGCGTATCTGGCGCTTCTGACCGAGTATCCGCAGGCGCTGCACCAGGTGCTGTCGGTGCTGGGCGGCTCGCGCTGGGCGGCCGGCTATCTGATCCGCCATCCGCAGCTGCTCGACGAGCTGCTCGACGTCGAGGCGATCAACAGTCCGTTCGACTGGGCTGAATTCAAGCGTACGTTGCGTTTGCGGCTCGCCGCCGCCGATGGCGTCGAGCAGCAGATGGATCTGCTGCGTCACGCGCATCAGGCCGAGGTGTTCCGCATTCTGCTGATCGAGCTTGCCGGCAAGCTGTCCGTCGAGCACGTCAGCGACCGGCTGTCCGAGCTCGCCGACGCAGTGCTCGACGTGACGATCGAAGCCGTGTGGAAGCAGTTGGCCAAACGTCATCGCGACGTGCCGCGCTTCGCGGTGATCGCCTACGGCAAGCTCGGTGGCAAGGAGCTCGGCTACGCGTCGGACCTCGACGTGATCTTCCTGTACGACGATCCCGGCGATGCCGCCGCCGACGTCTACGCAACCTACACACGGCGTCTGATCACATGGCTGACCACCGCGACCGGCGCCGGCACATTGTTCGACATCGACCTGCGGCTGCGACCCAACGGCGAGTCGGGCCTGCTCATCACCGACCTCGATGCGTTCCGTCGCTACCAGCTGCGCGAGGGCGACGCGGCGAATACCGCGTGGGTGTGGGAGCATCAGGCGCTGACGCGTGCGCGCTACTGCGCGGGCGATCCGGAGATCGGCGCGAAGTTCGAGGCGATCCGCGAACAGGTGCTGACGACGCCGCGCGAAGCGGCGCCGCTCGCGAAAGAGATCGTCGAGATGCGCGCGCGTGTCGAGGCGGGACACCCGAACCATACGCCGGCGCTGTTCGACCTGAAGCACGACCGCGGCGGCATGGTCGATATCGAGTTCACCGTGCAGTACTGGGTGCTGCTGCATGCGGCGCGCGATCCCGAGCTGATCCGCAATACCGGCAATATCGCGCTGCTGCGTGAGGTGTCGCGTTTCGGGCTGATGAGCGAAGCGGAAGCGGAGACGGTCGGCGCCGCCTATCGGCGCTATCGCAAGCTGCAGCACACGCTGCGGCTCGATGGGATGGAGAAGGCGCGGGTCGATCCGGCGCTGGTGGCGGCCGAGCGCGAGGCGGTGCTGGCGTTGTGGAAGAGGGTGTTTGGGTAGGGGCGCTCACGCACTTCGCGTCGCGCATCATGCGCGGCCGGGATCGGTGTGACGTCCCGGCCAAGCCGACTCAGCCGTGTGCGGCCGGCTATGCGCGGCGCAATTTCAGGCGGCCAGCATTTCCTTCGCGTGCTTGCGCGTGGTCGCCGTGATTTCGAGGCCGCCGAGCATTCGCGCGACTTCCTCGATGCGGCTCGCCTTGTCGAGCGAGCTCACGCTGCTGAGCGTGCCGCCGGTGCCGTTGCTCATCTTTGCGACCTGGAAATGGTGATCGCCGCGCGCGGCGACCTGCGGCAGATGGGTCACGCACAGCACCTGGCGCGCCTCGCCGAGCTGATGCAATAGCCGTCCGACCACTTCGGCCACGCCGCCGCCGATGCCCGTATCCACTTCGTCGAAGATCAGGGTCGGTGTCGGGCTGGCCGCGCTCGCGATCACTGCGAGCGCGAGACTGATACGCGCGAGTTCGCCGCCTGACGCAACCTTCGCGAGCGGCCGCAGCGGCACGCCGGCATGACCGGCGACGCGGAACTCGATCTGCTCGAGCCCGTGCGCGCCGCCTTCGGGCAGCGGCACCAGCGCGACCTCGAAGCTGCCGCCTTTCATCGACAGTTCCTGCATGCCGGTCGTGACCGCCTCGCCGAGCGCCTTGCCTGCTTTCGCGCGTGCCTTCGACAGTTTTTTCGCCTCGGCGACGAACACTTCCTTCGCTTGCGCTTCGGCGGCGCGCAGGCCGTCGAGGTCGGCGGCGGCGTCGAGCGCGGCCAATTGCTTGCGCCGCTCGGCATGTTCTTCCGGCAGCGTCTCAGGCCGCAGGCGGAACTTGCGCGCAGCCGCGTGCAGCGCGTCGAGGCGCTTTTCGACCTGCGCGAGCCGCTCCGGATCGAGCTCGAGCTTCTGCGCGTAGTGGCTCAGCGAATACGCGGCTTCCTGCAACTGGATTTCGGCCGGTTCGAGCGCGGCGAGCACGTCGTTCAGCGCCGGATCGATCTCCGCGAGGTCGCGCACCTTCGACACGATCGAGCCGAGATGCGTGATCATCGCGTCGTCCGATTCGGACAGCGCGCCGAGCGCTCCCTGCACGCCGTCGATCAGATTCGCGGAATGCGACAGCCGCCGATGCTCGGTGTTGACTTCTTCCCATTCGCCCGGCTGTGGCGCGAGCTTGTCGAGTTCGGTGAGTTGCCACGCGAGTCGCTCGCGTTCGAGTTGCAGCTCGCGATCGCGCGTTTGCGCGTGCTCGACGACCTGCGCCTTGTCGCGCCACGTGCGCCACGCGCGCGTGACGGCGGCGGCCAGGTCGGACAGGCCCGCGTGCGTGTCGAACAGCTCGCGCTGCGCGTCCGGGCGCATCAGCAACTGGTGCGCGTGCTGGCCGTGAATATCGACGAGCATCTCGCCGACCTCGCGCAGCTGCGCGAGCGTGGCCGCCGTACCGTTGATGAACGCGCGCGAGCGGCCGTTCGCGTCGACCACCCGCCGCAGCATCACGGTGCCGCCGTGCTGGCCGTCGTCGGCCGCGCCGAGCGCCTGGGTGTCGAGCCATTGATCGACCTGTGCGTGCGTCTCGAACTCCGCGGTGATGTCGGCGCGGCTCTCGCCGGTGCGCACGACGCTCGCCTCGGCGCGCGCGCCTAGTGCCAGCGCGAGCGCGTCGATCAGGATCGATTTGCCGGCGCCGGTTTCGCCCGAGAAAACGGTAAAGCCGCTGTCGAATTCGAGATCGAGCGCGGCGACGATGACGAAGTCGCGTATCGAGAGGTGGCGAAGCATGGAGGTCGTCGGGTGAGCTTGGGATTCGGGTGGCGGCCGCGGCGGCGTGCGAAATCAAAGTGCCGCTTACGGCCTCGGGTCTTCTTCGTGCGACGGGTACTCGTGCCAGTGCAGCTTCTTGCGTAGCGTCGCATAGTAGCTGTAGCCGACCGGATGCAGCATCGGCACCGTGTGGCGCGAACGGCGCACCTCGATCGTGTCACCGAGCTCCAGCGACGTGAACGACTGCATGTCGAAATTGACGTTCACCTCGCGCCCGGAAACGATCTGGATGCTGACCTTCGATTCGTCCGGCAGCACGATCGGCCGGTTCGACAGCGCGTGCGGCGCGATCGGCACGAGCACGATGCCCTGTAGTTGCGGATGCAGGATCGGCCCCTGCGAGGACAGCGCGTACGCGGTCGAGCCGGTCGGCGTCGCGACGATCAGGCCGTCCGAGCGCTGGTTGTACATGAAGCGGCCGTCGACCGACACGCGCAACTCCGCCATGCCCGAGAAGCCGCTGCGGTTGACCACCACGTCGTTGAACGCGAGCGCGTGGTAGATCGGCGTGCCGTCGCGCACGATGCGCGCTTCGAGCAGCACGCGCTCCTCGCGCTCGAAATTGCCGGACAGCATCTGCGGCACGATCTCGCGCATGTCGGAGATCGGAATGTCCGTGATGAAGCCGAGCCGCCCGTGGTTGATGCCGATCAAGGGCGTGCGATACGGCGCGAGCTGGCGGCCGATGCCGAGCATCGTGCCGTCGCCGCCGAGCACCACGGCGACGTCGGCGCGCGCGCCGATCTCGGCGAGACGCAGCGCCGGATAGTCGGTCACGCCGATTTCGGCGGCGGTGTCGGCTTCGAACACGACTTCCAGGCCGAGCTTCGCGATGCAGGCGGCGAGCGCGGTCAGCGGCTCGCCGATGCCTGGCGTATTGCTGCGCCCGACGAGCGCGACGGTCTTGAACTGGCTGGTCACTTGCATGCCGGCATTACACCATAGGTAGGGCCTGAAAAGAACCGCAGACCAACCCGGTTGTGGGGCGGCGCACGCAGGGCGTCTGCGTACGTCGCGATTATCGTTAGAATGGTGAAGACCCGATGACATGCGAGCCCGCCGACGGCGGTGCATTCGCCGGGAGCGGGCGCCGCGGGCGCTCTCGGCTGCGATGCCATTGAGCTAAAATTTTTCGTCATGCTAGATCCTCGCGCACAAACCCTCCTCAAAACGCTGATTGAGCGCTACATCGCCGAAGGTCAGCCGGTCGGCTCGCGCACGCTGTCACGTTATTCGGGCCTCGAACTGAGTCCGGCCACGATCCGCAACGTGATGTCGGACCTCGAGGATCTGGGGCTCGTGATCAGTCCGCATACGTCGGCAGGGCGCATTCCGACGCCACGCGGCTACCGCCTGTTCGTCGACACGATGCTGACCGTCGAATCCGCCGCCGACGAGGAGGCGGTGACGCGCACCGTCAAGACCACGCTGCAGGTGGGCGAGCCGCAGAAGATTGTCGCCGCGGCGGCGAGCGTGCTGTCAAATCTGTCGCAGTTCGCCGGCGTCGTGCTCACGCCGCGTCGCAGCCACGTGTTCAAGCAGATCGAATTCATGCGCCTGTCCGACCAGCGCATTCTGCTGATCATCGTGACGCCCGAAGGCGACGTGCAAAACCGCATTCTCGCCACCCAGCGCGACTTTTCGCCTTCGCAGCTGGTGGAAGCCTCCAATTACATCAACGCGCACTTCGCGGGCCTCTCGTTCGACGAGGTGCGCCGCCGCCTGCGCGAGGAAATCGACGAGCTGCGTGGCGACATGACCTCGCTGATGCACGCGGCCGTCACCGCCAGCACCGACGAATCCGACACCGGCGAGACCGTGTTGATCTCGGGCGAGCGCAATCTGCTCGAAGTCGCCGATCTTTCGTCGGACATGGCGCGCCTGCGCAAGCTGTTCGATGTGTTCGACCAGAAGACCAGCCTCCTTCAGTTGCTCGACGTGTCGAGTCACGCGGCGGGCGTGCAAATATTCATTGGCGGCGAATCGAATCTGGTACCGATCGAGGAAATGAGCGTCGTCACCGCGCCGTACGAGGTGAACGGCAAGATCGTCGGCACGCTCGGTGTGATCGGACCGACCCGCATGGCCTACAGCCGCGTGATTCCGATCGTGGACATAACCGCGCGGCTGTTGTCCATGACGCTCAGCCAGCAGTAGTCCTCGGGCTCCGCGGAACTGTCGTCATCGCAGTCCGTGGCGACCATGATGCGCGAACGCGCGGTGTCTGCCAATCGTCCGAATGGCCAGGGGTCTCTGGCGGCGCCGGGCAGAACCCGCGCCGCTATAATGAATCTCCATTGAATCGACTCGCCGCAAAATGCGGTGATTTCTGCTACCTATGCGCTTCGACCTCGAGCGGCCTTCACAGAACGCCACGTCGCATCGCGTCGCCGTGTTGCTGATCAATCTCGGCACGCCCGACGCGCCGACGCCGCGCGCGGTGCGCCGCTACCTCGCGCAGTTCCTGTCCGATCCTCGCGTGGTCGAAATTCCGGCGCTGCTGTGGCAGCTCATTCTGCGTCTGCTGATTCTGCCGTTGCGCGGCCGCAGCTCTGCGAAGAAGTATGCGGCGGTGTGGATGCCCGAGGGCTCACCGCTGCGCGTCCACACCGAAAAGCAGGTCGAGGGCCTGCGCCATCTGCTGCAACTGAACGACTACACGGTGCTGGTCGACTACGCGATGCGCTACGGCACGCCCGGCATTCCGGCAATGCTGAACCAGCTGAAGCTCGCGGGCGCCGAGCGCGTGTTGCTGATGCCGATGTATCCGCAGTATTCGGCGTCGACCACCGCGACCGCGTTCGACGAAGCCTTTTCCGCGCTCAAGCGCATGCGCAACCAGCCGGAAGTCCGCACCGTGCGCCAGTACGCCGATCACCCGGCGTACATCGCGGCGCTCGCCGCACAGGTGCACCACTACTGGCATCTGCACGGCCGCCCCGATTTCGCGGCGGGCGACAAGCTCGTGCTCAGTTTCCACGGCGTGCCCAAGCGCACGCTCGACCTCGGCGACCCGTACCACGAGCAATGCCAGCAGACCGGCGCGCTGCTGATGCAGGCGCTCGATTTGACGTCGGTCGAATGCCGCATCACGTTCCAGTCGCGCTTCGGCAATGCCGAATGGCTGCAGCCCTACACGGCGCCGACGTTGAAGGAGCTCGGCGCGGCAGGCGTGCGGCGTGCTGACGTGTTTTGCCCGGGTTTCACCGCCGACTGCCTCGAAACGATCGAGGAAATCGGCATGGAAGTGCGCGGCGAATTTCTGCAGGCGGGTGGCAAGGAGTTTCACCGGATCGCCTGTCTGAACGCGTCGCAGCCGTGGGTTGCCGCGCTTGGCGAAATCGTTGCGCAGCATCTGCAGGGCTGGCCCGTGCAGGCGGTGCCGGTGCCGCACACGACAGGAGCTTGAATACGCAGATGAACTACCGCATTTCAACCGAACCGGGCGCGAAACTGCGCATCGACAAATGGCTGTGGGCCGCGCGCTTCTTCAAGACGCGTTCGCTGGCCGCGGAGGCGGTCGACAAGGGGCGGGTGCGTATCGGCGGCGTCGCCGTGAAGCCGGCGAAGGACGTGCGTGTCGGCGATCTGGTCGAAATCGAGATCGAGCGCTACGTGTGGCAGGTGGAGGTGCTGGGCGTATGCGACGTACGCGGTCCGGCGAGCGTCGCGCAGACGCTTTATGTGGAAACCGCGCAGAGCAAGGCGAAGCGGCAGGTCGAGCAGGAACGGCGCAAGGTCTACCACGAGCCGGCCGCCGCGCTGCACGGCCGACCGACCAAACGCGACCGGCGCACTATCGACAGATTTTCAGGTGGGGATTGAGAAACTGCTCCACGGTGGCGTGTGCGCCGCCGTACTCGGTGGTGTGGTCGTTGACCGCACCGGACATGCAGATGGTCGTGGTGCCCGCGATCAGTACCAGTGCGACCACGCCGATTGCAAAGGTCAGTTTCACGGTACTCCCCTTGATGGGCTGAAACAGGCTATCGGAACGACTGTCAGGTGTCGGTAACGCTTACGTCAGATTAGGGTTAACGTGGCGTTGCTGCTCCATGACTGGAGAATAGGTCAGTTGCGGGCTGCACTCAATCTCTATCTGATTGCGCCACGGTGAGGCTTGTTACGGCGCATTTCGCCTGCACGTCGGTGGTGCGAAAAAACCCTCGACCCGCTTGAAACGGCTTTTTCAGGCCCCATCTGGGGTCCGGTCTGGCGGATCGGCGCGAAGACGCGTGTCGCGATTTTGCAAAGCATGAATCGTACTGTGTCGGAACGGCTTGCACCGCCTTTGGCTTTTACTTTTTAACGACTTTCAGCGACATGGAAAACACGCAAGAGAACCCGACGAGCCAGAATCCCACGCCCGCCGACGAAGCCGCGCGCCAGGCCGCCGAGGCGGCTGGGGCCGCTGCTCAACAGCCGGACACCGGCGCCCCCGCGGAACCGGCCCAGGGTGCCGCCGAGCAGGCGCTGGCCGACGCTCAGGCGAAGATCGCCGAGTTGCAGGAAAGCTTCCTGCGCGCGAAGGCCGAAACCGAAAACGTGCGCCGTCGCGCTCAGGAAGACGTCGCCAAGGCGCACAAGTTTGCGATCGAGAGCTTCGCCGAGCATCTGCTGCCGGTGGTCGACAGTCTCGAGGCGGCCGTCGCCCATTCGTCCGACGACTTGCAGAAGGTCCGCGAAGGCGTCGAGCTCACGCTGCGGCAGTTGAACGGCGCGCTCGAGAAGGGGCGCGTCATGGCGATCAATCCGGTCGGCGAAAAGTTCGATCCGCATCGCCATCAGGCCATTTCGATGGTGCCGGCCGACCAGGAGCCGAACACCGTCGTCGCGGTGCTGCAAAAGGGCTTTGTGATCGCGGATCGCGTACTGCGTCCCGCGCTCGTGACCGTCGCGGCGCCGAAGTAATCACGTCGACACTCGCTCCGGGCGTTTGCGCCGGTGGCGTCTGCTGCGTCGCTTCGCCTCGCTACGTGCCGCAAAGATCCCATCGATTCAGGCACTTCCGGCGAACCACGCCGGGAGCGCCGCGCAGACTGACGGAGCGGGCTCGCAGCGAAGATTCAGGCGCCTCGCCCCGTGATTGAAAAAAATTAAAGACCGCATCGCAAAAGAGGTCTTGAAAACGATGTGGCCGCACTTATTTTGAGTGCAGGTATGAATTGAGAGCGGATCGTCCCGCCGCCAAATGGGTCAACCGGGCGCTTTCCGCAGCGATCAAAGTCAGGAGATTTGTAAAAATGGGCAAAATCATCGGTATCGACCTCGGCACGACCAACTCGTGCGTGGCGATCATGGAAGGCAACTCGGTCAAGGTCATCGAGAACTCGGAAGGCGCGCGCACCACGCCGTCGATCATCGCTTACATGGATGACAGCGAGATCCTGGTCGGCGCGCCGGCCAAGCGTCAGTCGGTCACGAACCCGAAGAACACGCTGTTCGCGGTCAAGCGCCTGATCGGCCGCCGCTTCGAAGAGAAGGAAGTGCAGAAGGACATCGGCCTGATGCCCTACAAGATCATCAAGGCCGACAACGGTGACGCGTGGGTCGAAGTGCGCGACCAGAAGCTCGCGCCGCCGCAAATCTCCGCCGAAGTCCTGCGCAAGATGAAGAAGACCGCTGAGGACTACCTTGGCGAGACCGTCACGGAAGCCGTGATCACGGTGCCGGCGTACTTCAACGACAGCCAGCGTCAGGCAACCAAGGACGCCGGCCGCATCGCCGGTCTGGAAGTCAAGCGGATCATCAACGAACCGACCGCCGCGGCTCTCGCGTTCGGTCTGGACAAAGCCGAAAAGGGCGATCGCAAGATTGCGGTGTACGACCTGGGCGGCGGTACGTTCGACGTGTCGATCATCGAAATCGCGGACGTCGACGGTGAAATGCAGTTCGAAGTGCTATCCACGAACGGCGATACGTTCCTCGGCGGCGAAGACTTCGACCAGCGCATCATCGACTACATCATCGGCGAGTTCAAGAAGGAGCAGGGCGTCGATTTGTCGAAAGACGTGCTCGCGCTGCAGCGCCTGAAGGAATCGGCTGAAAAGGCCAAGATCGAGCTGTCGTCGAGCCAGCAGACCGAAATCAACCTGCCGTACATCACGGCGGACGCATCGGGTCCGAAGCACCTGAACCTGAAGATCACGCGCGCCAAGCTGGAAGCGCTGGTCGAAGACCTGATCGAACGCACCATCGAGCCGTGCCGCGTCGCGATCAAGGACGCGGGCGTGAAGGTCGGTGAAGTCGACGACGTGATCCTGGTCGGCGGTATGACCCGTATGCCGAAGGTGCAGGAAAAGGTGAAGGAGTTCTTCGGCAAGGACCCGCGCCGTGACGTGAACCCGGACGAAGCCGTGGCCGTTGGTGCCGCGATTCAGGGCCAGGTTCTGTCGGGCGACCGCAAGGACGTGCTGCTGCTCGACGTGACCCCGTTGTCGCTCGGCATCGAAACGCTCGGCGGCGTGATGACGAAGATGATCAACAAGAACACGACGATCCCGACCAAGCACGCGCAGGTCTACTCGACGGCTGATGACAATCAAGGCGCCGTGACGATCAAGGTGTTCCAGGGCGAACGCGAAATGGCAGCGGGCAACAAGCTGCTCGGCGAGTTCAACCTCGAAGGCATTCCGCCGGCACCGCGCGGCGTGCCGCAGATCGAAGTGAGCTTCGACATCGACGCGAACGGCATTCTGCACGTCGGCGCGAAGGACAAGGCGACCGGCAAGGAGAACCGCATCACGATCAAGGCGAACTCGGGTCTGTCCGAAGCCGAAATCGAGAAGATGGTGAAGGACGCCGAAGCGAACGCGGAAGAAGATCACAAGCTGCGTGAACTGGCCGATGCCCGCAACCAGGGTGACGCCCTCGTCCACAGCACGAAGAAGGCGCTGACCGAGTACGGCGACAAGCTCGAAGCTGGCGAGAAGGACAAGATCGAAGCCGCGTTGAAGGACCTCGAAGACACGCTGAAGAGCAACTCGAGCGACAAAGCCGCGATCGAAGCGAAGATCGAAGCGGTGGCCACGGCCTCGCAGAAGATGGGCGAGAAGATGTACGCCGACATGCAGGCTGCGCAGGGTGCCGAAGCGGCGGCGGGCGCGGCGGGCGGTGCCGGTGCATCGGCGGGTGCGAGCCAGCAGGCCGACGATGTGGTCGACGCTGACTTCAAGGAAGTGAAGAAAGACTAAAGCCAGGTCGGCATCCGACCGTAAAGCCGTGCACAGCAATGTGCGCGGCCCGGCTGCACGAGAACGGCGCCCCCGGGGCGCCCAAAGTGCAAGAGCGGTTTTCGCGCCTGGCGAGCCTTTTTGGGGCTCTCCGGGCACGTTCGTTTTATGGAGGGCGTTGTTTTGAACCGTGCCCTGGCGCGGCGCAGACAGCGACCGGACGAGTCGCGAGACTCCACAGCATTCACAAGGAGCTACCGCGTCGCTTTGCGCGGCGGCGTTGAACCGATATGGCGAAACGGGATTACTACGAGGTTCTGGGCGTCGCAAAGAACGCGAGCGACGACGAAATCAAGAAGGCTTATCGCAAGCTCGCGATGAAGCACCACCCCGACCGCAATCCGGGCCACAAGGATGCGGAAGAGCATTTCAAGGAAGTGAAGGAAGCCTATGAAATGCTGTCGGATTCGCAAAAGCGCGCCGCGTACGATCAGTACGGTCACGCGGGCGTCGATCCGAATATGGGTGGGGCCGGCGCGCAAGGTTTCGGCGGCTTTGCCGATGCATTCGGCGACATCTTCGGCGACATCTTCGGCCAGGCGGCCGGCGGCGGCGCACGCGGAGGCGGCCGCGCGGGCCCGCAGGTGTACCGCGGCGCCGATCTGCGCTACAGCATGGAAATCACGCTCGAGCAGGCCGCGCACGGCTACGACACGCAGATTCGCGTGCCGAGCTGGGTTTCGTGCGAAGTCTGCCATGGCTCGGGCGCGAAGCCGGGCACCAAGCCGGAAACCTGCCCGACCTGTAGCGGCTCGGGTTCGGTGCGCATGTCGCAGGGCTTCTTCAGCATCCAGCAGACTTGCCCGAAGTGCCACGGCACCGGCACCTACATCCCCGAGCCGTGCAATCACTGCCACGGCGCGGGTAAGGTGAAGGAAACCAAGACGCTCGAAGTGAAGATCCCGGCCGGTATCGACGACGGCATGCGCATCCGCTCGGCCGGCAACGGCGAGCCGGGCATCAACGGCGGTCCGTCGGGCGATCTGTATGTCGAGATTCATATCAAGCAGCACTCGGTGTTCGAGCGTGACGGCGACGATCTGCATTGCCAGATGCCGATCCCGTTCACTACCGCGGCGCTCGGCGGCGATATCGAGGTGCCGACGCTCGCCGGTCGCGCCAGCTTCACGGTGCCGGAAGGCACGCAGTCCGGCAAGACGTTCCGTTTGCGCGGCAAGGGCATCAAGGGGCTGCGTTCGAGCATCGCCGGCGATCTGTACGTACACGTGCAGGTTGAAACGCCGGTCAAGCTCACCGAAGCGCAGCGCGATCTGCTCAAGCAGTTCGAAAAGGCGCTCGTGGAAGGCGGTTCGCGGCATAGTCCGCAAAGCAAGAGCTGGTTCGATCGCGTAAAGAGCTTTTTCGATTGATTTGATTCGGCGGTCAGTATGACGGTGGACAGTCGCGGCGCGGCGTTCGCGCTGCTCGACGATTGCGGTGCAACGGCGGCGCTTCCGTCGAGCCGCTTGTACACGGGTTTCGTGCGCGAGAGGGTCTGCACGGAGGCGGCGCAGCTCGAAGCCGTGTGCGAAAGCGTCGCGGCGGATACCCGGAGCGGCTTGCACGCCGTTGTGCTCGCCGATTATGAATTTGGCCGCGCGCTGATGGGTTTCGATGCGCGCCGGTCTTCTGAAACGCAGCGTGGCAATGCCACGCTGCGTTTTTTATTGTTCGAACGTTGTGCGAAGCTTTCGCGCGACGAGGTCGACGCTTGGCTGACGGCGCGGGACAACGGCGCTCTCGAGCCGTCGGTCGCGGGCACCGCGAACGTGCGCGAGAGCGTCGATCGCGCCGAGTTCCACGCGGCGATCGACGCGATTCACGCCGCCCTGCGCGCGGGCGATTCCTATCAGGTCAACTACACGTACCGCCTCGGCTTCGACGTGTTCGGCTCGCCGCTCGCGTTCTATCGGCGGTTGCGCGCGCGCCAGCCCGTGTCGTTCGGCGCGCTGATCGCGTTGCCGGACGATGCGTGGGTGCTGTCGTGTTCGCCCGAACTGTTCGTCGAAAAGCACGGCCCGACGTTGCGCGCGCGGCCGATGAAGGGCACCGCGCCGCGCTCGCAAGATCCTGCCGTCGACCGGGGTAACGCCGAGTTCCTCGCGACCGATCCGAAGAACCGCGCCGAGAACGTCATGATCGTCGATCTGTTGCGCAACGATCTGTCGCGAGTCGCGCAGATAGGCTCGGTCAGCGTGCCGGCGTTGTTTTCGGTCGAGCCGTATGCGTCGGTGTGGCAGATGACGTCGACTGTCGAGGCGACGTTGCTCGACGGCACCTCGTTCGCGACGATCCTGCGCGCGCTGTTTCCCTGCGGCTCGATTACCGGTGCGCCGAAGCATCGCACGATGCAGTTGATCGACGAACTGGAAAGCACGCCGCGCGGGCTCTATACCGGCGCGATCGGCTGGCTCGATGCGCCGGGCGATGATCACGATTGCGGCGACTTTTGCATGTCGGTCGCGATTCGCACGTTGACGTTGACTGCGTCATCGGCGTCAGACGGTGGCACGAACGGTCTGCGCGGCAGCATGGGCATCGGCGCGGGCATCGTGCTCGATAGCGTGGCCGCCGACGAGCACGAGGAGTGTCGATTGAAAGCACGTTTTCTGATGGGCGCCGAGCCGGGTTTCGAACTGTTCGAAACGATGTTCGCGACGCGGGAAGACGGCGTACGGCACGTCGAGCGGCATCTGCGGCGCTTGTCGTCGAGCGCCGCGACGCTTGGCTTCGGGTTCGACGAAGCGCGCATTCGTGGGGAGATTTCAGCGCGGTGCGCCACGCTCCCGGCGCAGATGCCGCATCGAATGCGGCTTGCTTTGAGCAAGAGCGGGGTGACCCAGATCTCGGCCGCGATACTTGCGCCGTTGGCGGATGCGATCGTTGGTGTTCTGCTCGGCCCCGAAGCGCAGTTCGCGCCGACCCACGCCGCCGATCCGCTGCTGCGCCACAAGACTACGCGCCGGGCAGACTACGACCGCGGCTGGCGCGAAGCCGAAGCGAAGGGCGCCTTCGATACGCTGTTTTTCAACGAACGGGGCGAACTGACCGAAGGCGGCAGGTCGAACGTGTTCGTGAAGCTCGCGGGACAATGGTGGACGCCGCCGCTCGCGTCAGGCGTGCTGCCGGGTGTAATGCGAAGCGTGTTGCTCGACGACGCGTCGGGCTTGCGGGCAGGTGAAAAAGTGCTGACGCGGGCGGATGTGCTGAACGCCGAAGCGCTGCTCGTGTGCAACGCGTTGCGCGGCGCGGTGCCGGCACGGCTTGTTGGTTAAAGCACTGAAAAATACGGGAATGCCGCGCGCTCGCGCGGCAATGAAGCATCAGAACGTGTGCTCGGCGCCGGGAAACGTGCCGTCCTTTACCGCCCGCACATACGCCTCGACGGCCGCCTGAATATTCGGCTGTCCCTGCATGAAATCCTTCACGAAGCGCGGTCGCTTGCCAGGAAAAATCCCGAGCATGTCGTGCAGCACCAGCACCTGACCCGAGCAGCCGAGGCCCGCGCCGATACCAATCGTCGGAATGCGCAGCTGCTGCGTGACCTCGCCCGCGAGTTGCGACGGGATCGCTTCCATCACGATCAATTGCGCGCCGGCTTCCTGCACGGCGAGCGAATCGCGCAGCAGCTGGCTTGCGCCCGCTTCGGTCTTGGCCTGCACCTTGAAGCCGCCGAACGCATGCACCGACTGCGGCGTGAGACCCACATGCGCGCACACCGGAATCGAGCGCTCGACCAGAAACCGCACCGTGTCGGCGAGCCATTCGCCGCCTTCGAGCTTGACCATCTGCGCGCCCGCGCGCATCAGTTCGACCGAGCTCCTGAATGCGTCCTCGCGCGTGCCGTAGGTGCCGAACGGCAGGTCCGCGACGATCAGCGCCGACGGCCGCGCGCGCGCGACGCTCGCCGTGTGATACGCGATGTCGGCAAGCGACACCGGCAGCGTGGTCGCCTGGCCTTGCAGGACGTTGCCGAGCGAGTCGCCGATCAGCAGCACGTCGACGCCCGCGCGATCGAGCAGCGCGGCGAAGCTCGCGTCGTAACAGGTGAGCATGGCGATTTTTTCACCAGCGTCGCGCATTGCCTGCAGTTTCGGCACGGTGATCGCGCTCCGGCTCGCTTCCTGCAAATAAGTCATGGTCAATCCAGTGAGAAAAATGAACTAGCCGCGCCGCTTACAGCGACGTGGCTTTGACAAAGAATTCCTTGCGGCCGCGCATCGTCTCGATGCGTTCGGCGAGCAGCGCAAGGTCCGCGTCGGAGTCGAGCGGATTCAGGTGTTCGGCGTTGACCGTCAGCACGGGCGTGCGGTCGTAGTGGTAGAAGAATTCGTTGTACGCGTCGCACAGCGCGCGCAGATAGGCATCGGAAATCTGCAGCTCCATCGGCACCGCGCGCTTCTGGATGCGCGCGAACAGCACCTCTGGGCTCGCCTGCAGATAAACGACGAAGTCCGGCTCCGGCGCGCTGACGTCGAGCCGCACGGCAAGCGCGCGGTACAACTGCCACTCGTCTTCCTGCAAGGTCAGACGCGCGAAGATGTCGTTTCGCTGCGTGATGAAGTCGGCGATCAGCGGCGTGCCGCTCGCCTGCGCGGCGCTGACTTCCTGCGCCTGCTGCGCGCGTTGCAGCGCGAAGTGCAACTGCACCGGTAGCGCATAGCGCGTGGTGTCGCGATAGAAGCGTTCAAGAAACGGATTGTCTTGCGAGCGTTCGAACAGTTCGTGCATCGACCAGCGTTGCGCGAGGCGCCGCGCGAGTGAGGTTTTGCCGACGCCGATCGGCCCTTCGATCGCGATATAGCCGAACGGCGGGCGCAGTTGCGGCGCGGTGACCGTGAGCGGCGGCGAACTCATTCGCAACGGCCTTTTTCGGCGGAATTGCCGGTCAGCGCATTGAGCATCGGGCACTGGCAGGGCGAATTTACTTTCTCGATGCGCTGATCGCTCACGCTGTCGAGCAGCGCGGCGGCCCGGCCATGCAGCGGAATGACGATCGCCGCGTCGATCTCGACGAGCGGCACCAGCGCAAACGCGCGCTCGACGAGGCGTGGGTGCGGCACGATCAGATCGGCTTCGTCGATCGATTGATCGCCATACAGCAGGATGTCGAGATCGAGCGTGCGCGGCGCATTGCGGAACGGCCGCTCACGGCCGAACTGATGCTCGATCTTGTGGCACAGCGCGAGCAGATGCCGCACGGGGAGCGTCGTTTCCAGCTTCACGACGCAGTTGAAAAAGTCGTCGCCGCCCGCGTCGATCGGGGCAGTGCGATACAGGCTCGATTTGGCGAGCACGGTGATGGTGTGCTGTTGTGCGAGGCACACCACCGCGTCTTTCAGGGTCTGGCGCGCGTCCCCGAGATTCGCGCCGAGGCCAAGATAAGCAACCGTCATGGCATATCTTCCTGCAACTATCGTTTTGACGGCTTTTCCGCGAACGCCGCGTCAGTCTTCGTGCGAGCCTTCGAGGCCCGCGTCGTTGTCCGTGCGTTCGGCGGACGAGCCGCCCTCCACTCCGTCACCTGATTTGCGGCTTCTGGCGCCACCGCGCCGCCGTCGTTTTCTTGGGCTCCGGTCCTTCCCGCCTTGCGTGAGCAATGTCTCGCGCGCGGCGACGTCTCCTTCGATGAACTCCGTCCACCATGCACCGACCGACTCGTCGAGTTCGCCCGATGCGCAGCGCAACAGGAGGAAATCATACCCCGCTCTAAATCTTTGGTGTTCGAGCAGCTTCAGCGCGCTGCGCCCCGAGCGTTTTTCGAGGCGCAGCTGCAGGCCCCAGATCTCGCGCATGTCGGCCGAGAAGCGCTTGTGGATCGCGAGCTTTTCGGTCTGCATGTCGAGCACTTCGTCCATCGCGCGATGCAACGCGGGCACCGGATACTCGCCTTCGGCCTCGAACTTCTGCCAGCGCTGCTGCACGTCGTGCCACAACAGCGTCGCGAACAGGAAGCCCGGCGACACCGGCTTGCCGGCGAGCACGCGTGCATCTGTGTTAGAGAGTGCCAGAGAAATGAATTTTTCGCCGGTCGGCTGCTCGAGCACGACGTCGAGCAGCGGCAACAGCCCGTGATGCAGGCCTTCCTGGCGCAGCCACTTCAGGCACGCGAGCGCGTGACCCGACAGCATCAGCTTCAGCATTTCGTCGAACAGACGCGCGGCGGGCACGTTGTTGATCAGATCGGCCATCTTCTCGATCGGCGCGCGCGTGGCGTCGTCGATGTCGAAGTCGAGCTTGGCGGCGAAGCGCACGACGCGCAGCATGCGCACCGGATCCTCGCGATAGCGCGTGGCCGGGTCGCCGATCATGCGCAACAGGCGCGCGCGCATGTCGGCCATGCCGTTGTGGTAGTCCAGCACCGTTTGTGTGGCCGGATCGTAGTACATCGCGTTGATCGTGAAGTCGCGGCGCGTGGCGTCCTCGTGCTGTTCGCCCCACACGTTGTCGCGCAGCACGCGGCCGCTCGCATCGACCGCGTGGGTGCGGCGGTCGAGCTCGTCGCGCTTCAGACGCTTCGGCGGCGGCGCGTCGGCCGCGGGCGGATCGACCAGCGCGCGGAACGTCGAGGTTTCGATGATTTCCTGGCCGAACTGCACGTGCACGATCTGGAAGCGCCGGCCGATGATGCGCGCGCGGCGGAACAGCTTCTGCACCTGTTCGGGAGTCGCGTCGGTCGCGACGTCGAAGTCTTTCGGCTTGACGCCGAGCAGCAGGTCGCGCACCGCGCCGCCGACGATGAACGCACGGAAGCCCGCCTGTTGCAGGCCCTCGGTCACGCGGATCGCATTGCGCGAGATCAGCGTGGGGTCGATGCCGTGCACGTCGTGCGGAATGATGACGGGTACGTCCGGCTCGCGCGGCGCTTGCGCGGCAGCAGCGGCACTTGCGGACTTGCGGCGCGGCCGCGCGGCCGTGCCGGAAGCGGTCGTGCCGGATACGGTCGTGCCGGATACGGACTTGCCGCGCGCCGGCGGCTTGCCATTGGCATTGCCGTCGACGCTGGCGGCGGCGGAGAGCGTGTCGTCAGCGGTCGCCGTGTCCTGGCCGAATAGCTTGCGGATGAGTTTCTTGATCACGAGGGTTGGAAGAGTTCGAGGATGCGCCAGCCTTTGGCTTGCGCATGGGCGCGCAACGTGTCGTCCGGATTGGTCGCGATGGGATCGGTGACTTTTTCGAGCAGCGGGATGTCGTTGTGCGAATCGCTATAGAAATAGCTGTGCTCGAAGTCGCTCCAGCTCTTGCCGAGCGACGCGAGCCACATTTCGGTGCGCACGATCTTGCCTTCCTTGTAGCTCGGCGTGCCGGTGGGGCGACCGGTGTAGGCGCCGTGCGGCTCCCCGCCGACGGTCTCCGCCTCGCACGCGATCAGCGTGTCGACGCCGAACGCCTGCGCGATCGGCCGCGTGATGAACTCGTTGGTCGCGGTGACGACGCAGCACAGGTCGCCCGCTTCACGATGCTGTTTCACGAGTTCGAGCGCCACCGGCTGGATGGCCGGCGAGATGACCTCGTGCATGTACTGCGCGTGAAAGTCAGCGAGCTGCGCGCGTGTGTACTTCGCGAGCGGCGTCAGCATGGCGATCAGATAAGCGTGAATGTCGAGCTTGCCGGCCTTGTAGTCGGCGTAAAAGCGATCGTTTTCACGGGCGAAATTTTCGGCGTCGACCATGCCTTTTTTCACCATGAAGCGGCCCCATTCGTGGTCGCTGTCGGTGGGAATGAGCGTGTGGTCGAGATCGAAGAGTGCAAGGTTAGCCATGGGCGCCTATTTTACTTGAAGCGGGAAGAGCGGCGTGTGAACCCGGTGCGGCGGCGGGGTCGGGCGACGCGAGCATCGTGCGCAACAGCGGCAGCGTGACCGCGCGTTTCTGTTCGAGCGAGAAGCGGTCGAGCGCGTCGAGCAGCGCCATCAGGCTCGGCATGTCGCGGCGAAAGTGCGTGAGCAGGTAGGCGGGCACGTCGTCGGCCAGCATGATGCCGCGCTCGCGCGCCGCGCGTTTCAACACCGCGGCCTTCGCGTCGTCGGGCAACGGCGCAAGGTGAAACACCAGTCCCCAGCCGAGGCGCGTGCGCAAATCTTCGCGCACCGTCATGCCGATCGGCGCCGCGTTGCCCGCGGCGACGAGCGCGCTGGTCGGATGCGCGCGCACTTCGTTGAACAGGTTGAACACGGCGATCTGCTGCGCGGCCGACAGCGCGTCGCAGTCGTCGATTGCATAGAGCGCGACGCGCGGATCGAAGCCGAAGGCGGCGAGGCTGCTTTGCGGCCCGGCGAAGCGCGCATGCCCCGGCGGCGCTTCGTGCACGAGCGCCTGCAGCAGGTGCGTGCGGCCGCTGCCGGCTTCGCCCCAGATGTAGAAGGTGCGATCGGCGACCGGTCCGGAGGCGAGCGCGTCGTCGAGCTCACGCAGGCGCGTGACCAGCTCGGCGTTCGCGCCGGCGAAGAAATTGTCGAATGTCGATGGCGGCGGGGTGCCGAGATCGAGCGTCAGTTGACGAAGCACAGTAGGTTAATGCCGAAAATGAGGCTCAGGCCGCGAGTGGCCCGAACCTCGAGGCCTGGAAGGTTGCCAGGCGCTCAGTTGTCGTGAAGCGTGCTCGCCGGGTCGTGAGGCCGCGCGTCGCGAAGCACGGCTGGCGCAATTGCGCGGGTCGGCGGCGCCGGAATCGGGGTGTCGTGTTGCAATGTCGTTTCCAGGATATCGTCGGAACGCGTGAATTCCAGCCAGGCGGCCAGCATCGGGTAAAATCGCATTTTACCGACCTTCGAGCTTTTCCCCATGAATCAACCGAAATCCGCCGAGCATTCAACCGATTCGGCCCAAGGTTTGTCGTATCGCGACGCCGGCGTGGACATCGATGCGGGTGACGCCCTCGTCGACGCCATCAAGCCCTTTGCCAAGAAGACCCTGCGCGACGGCGTGCTGGGCGGCATCGGTGGATTCGGCGCGTTGTTCGAAGTGCCGAAGAAGTACAAGGAACCGGTGCTCGTGTCCGGCACCGACGGCGTCGGCACCAAGCTGCGTCTGGCGTTCCAGCTGAACAAGCACGACACGGTCGGCCAGGATCTGGTCGCGATGAGCGTCAACGACATCCTCGTGCAGGGCGCCGAGCCGCTGTTCTTCCTCGACTATTTCGCCTGCGGCAAGCTCGACGTCGGCACGGCGGCGACCGTCGTGAAGGGCATTGCGCACGGCTGCGAGCTGTCGGGCTGCGCGTTGATCGGCGGCGAAACCGCGGAAATGCCGGGCATGTACCCGGACGGCGAATACGACCTGGCTGGTTTCGCGGTCGGCGCGGTGGAAAAGAGCAAGATCATCGACGGCAGCAAGATCGCGTCGGGCGACGTGGTGCTCGGGCTCGCGTCGAGCGGTATCCATTCGAACGGCTTTTCGCTCGTGCGCAAGATCATCGAGCGTGCCAATCCCGATCTGAACGCGGACTTCGACGGCCGCACGCTCGCCGACGCGCTGATGGCGCCGACGCGCATCTACGTGAAGCCGCTGCTCGCGCTGATGCAGCAGATCGAGGTCAATGGTATGGCGCACATCACGGGCGGCGGCCTCGTCGAGAACATTCCGCGCGTGCTGCGCGAAGGCCTGACGGCCGAGCTCGACCATCGCGCGTGGCCGCTGCCGCCGCTGTTCTCGTGGCTGCAGAAGCACGGCGGCGTCGCCGATGCGGAAATGCACCGCGTGTTCAACTGCGGTATCGGTATGGCGGTGATCGTGTCGGCCGCGGATGCCGAAGCGGCGATCGGTCTGCTGTCCGCGGCGGGCGAGCAGGTCTGGAAGATCGGCACGGTCCGTGAAAGCGCAGCGGGTGAAGCGCAGACGGTCGTGGTCTAAAGGTTGACGAGGGCGGCGTGCCGCAATGGTGCGCCGCGCTGGCTTCGAATCCTTTGTTTCACATTTCCCGCTTCAAATTCCCGCTTTACGTCCCTCCGATTCCCCCAACGCTGATCGGCGCCTCAAACCAGCGTTTCGATCAACTCCACCACCCGCGCCGTCGCGTGCGGATCGCAGCAATCCACCACCTGTCTTTCCGGCATGCTGCGCAGCCACGTGAGCTGCCGCTTGCAGAGTTGCCGCGTCGCGAAGACGCCCTTGTCGCGCATGGTCCGATAGTCGACCGCGCCATCGAGGTATGCCCACACCTGCCGATACCCGACGCAGCGCATCGACGGCATCTCCGGCAGCAGGTCGCCGCGCGCGCGCAGCTTCACCACTTCATCGACGAAACCGTGCGCGAGCATCGAATCGAAGCGCTGCTCGATGCGCGCGTGCAGCTCGCCACGCTCGGACGGCTCCAGCGCGACCGGCACGAAGCGTGCCGATGCGGCGTCGTCGGTGCGCGCGGGCGCGGCGAGCAGCGTCGACATCGGCTGGCCGGTCAGCATGAACACTTCCAGCGCGCGCTGGATGCGCTGCGAATCGTTCGGCGCGAGACGCGCGGCCGTGACCGGATCGAGCGCGGCGAGCCGCGCGTGAAGCGCCGGCCAGCCGTCGCGGGCGGCGTCGGCGTCGAGTCTCGCGCGTACTTCGGCATCGGCGGCGGGCAGGTCGTTGAGCCCCTGCGTGAGCGCCTTGTAGTAAAGCATCGTGCCGCCGACCAGCAGCGGCAGCCGCCCGCGCGCATGAATTTCTCCGACGAGCCGCAGCGTATCGGCGCGAAACTGCGCGGCCGAGTACGAGTCGGCCGGATCGACGATATCGATCAGATGATGCGGCGCGACCGCGCGTTCTTCCGCGGTCGGCTTCGCGGTGCCGATGTCCATCTCGCGATAGACGAGCGCCGAGTCGACGCTGATGATTTCGACCGGCCGCCGCGCGGCGAGCGCGAGCGCGGCGGCGGTCTTGCCGGACGCGGTCGGACCGAGCAGGCACGGGATGGGGGTAGGGTGTGACGTCATGGGCAAGCGGGCGCGCGGCGCAACGGTGTGATCGAAACGCAGCGCCGTTACTGCCCGCGCATGAACAGCCGATCGAGATCGGCCAGCGTCAGCTGATACCAGGTCGGACGCCCGTGGTTGCACTGATCGGCGCGCTCGGTCGCTTCCATCTGGCGCAACAGCGCGTTCATTTCGTCGAGCGTCAGACGCCGGTTCGCGCGCACCGCGTGATGGCACGCGAGCGTGCCGAGCAGTTCGTGCTGACGCTCGGTCAGCACGCGCGAGCCGCCGAATGCATGCAGGTCGGACAGCACCGCGCGCGCAAGCGCTTGCAGGTCGGCGTCCTTCAGCAACGCGGGGACTGCGCGGATCGCGAGCGTGGTCGGCGACAGCACCGCGAGGTCGAAGCCGAGTGCATCGAGCGTATCGCGCTCTTCCTCGACCGTGCCGATTTCGACCGGATCGGCCTGCATCGTCTGCGGGATCAGCAGCGGCTGCACGGCGATCGCGCGGTCGGCGAGCGCGCTCTTGAACTGCTCGTACAGGATGCGCTCGTGTGCCGCATGCATGTCGACGATCACGAGCCCATGGCGGTTCTGCGCGAGCACGTAGATGCCGTGGACCTGGCCGAGCGCGAAGCCGAGCGGCTGGTCGTCGGTGGCGTCGAATGCGGGGGCAGCCGGGCGCTGCGCGAACGGCGCTGCGTCGTATGGCGACGTCGCGTCGGTTGCGGAGTCGCGCGCTTCGAACAGCGACGCGCCTTCGACCCGGCCGGCAAGCGGATCCTTGCGGCCGAACAGCGCGTCGTAACCGGCGAGCGGTTGCGCGACCGGCAGCGTGCCTTGCGTCATGCGTGCCTGGCGCATCCACGTATTGCCAGGCTGCGAGGCGCCCGGGGCGCCGAAGCTGCTGAAGCCGCTGCCGCCGCCAAGGCCGCCGCGGTTTCCCGCGCCGAAGCCCGCGCCGCTCGAAAGACCGGCGCCCGCGCCAATGCCGTCGGCTACGCCGCTTGTGACACCCGGCGGCGTCGAACCAGATGGAGCCGGTCCACCGGCCGACGGTTCCAGGTGCGCCGCATGCCCGCCCGCCGTCGTTTCAGGCGACGCGCCCGCGTGCCGAGCGAGCGCGCGCTGCACCGCATGGAACACGAACTGGTGGATCGAGCGCGAATCGCGGAAACGCACCTCGATTTTCGACGGATGTACGTTCACGTCGACGCCTTCGGGTGGCAAATCGAGGAACAGCACGTACGACGGATAACGCTCACCGTGCAGCACGTCTTCATACGCGGCGCGCACCGCGTGCGTGAGCAGCTTGTCACGCACGAAGCGGCCGTTGACGAAGAAATACTGTTGATCGGCGCGACCGCGGCTCGCGGTCGGCAGACCGGCGCAGCCGTAGATCGCAAGCGGACCGGCGGATTCGCCGAGCGGCAGATGGGCGGTCGCGAACGTCTCGCCGAGAATCTTCGCAACCCGCGCGGGCGGCTCGCTCGCGTTCCAATGCTCGACGGCCTTGCCGTTGTGCAGCACCGAGATCGCGACGTCCGGCCGCGCGAGCGCGGCGCGGCGGATCTGTTCAAGACAGTGGCCGAGTTCGGTCTGTTCGCTTTTCAGGAATTTGCGGCGTGCCGGGGTGTTGAAGTACAGCTCGCGGACTTCGATCGTCGTGCCCTGGGTGCCGGCGGCGGGACTCAGCACGCCGGTTTCCGCGTCGATGCGCACCGCGTGCGGCACATCTGCGGTGCGGCTCGTGATGCTCATCTGCGCGACCGACGCGATCGACGCCAGCGCTTCGCCGCGGAACCCGAGCGTCGCGACCGCTTCGAGCTCGGCAAGCGAGCGGATCTTGCTGGTCGCATGGCGCGTCAGGGCGAGCACGAGTTCGTTCTCGGGGATGCCGCAGCCGTCGTCGGTGATCGAGATGCGTTTGACGCCGCCTTCGTCGAGCAGGATGCGCAGCGTCCGCGCGCCCGCGTCGAGCGCATTCTCGAGCAGCTCCTTGACTACCGACGCCGGCCGCTCGACCACTTCGCCGGCGGCGATCTGGCTGATCAATTGATCGGGGAGCGGCTGGATGGCGCGCAACGGACGCGGCACGGGCGCCGCGCGGGAGGCGTCGGAAGGTGCGGCCGTGGCCGCGGTGCCCGCAGGCGTTTCGGAGAATTCGGACATGGCGAAATTATAGCGACTTGGCGCACGCCGCCCGCGCAGACGCCCAACCAGCAGATTTTCATTCGACCCGAGGCACTTTCGGTATCATGTCGCGGTCAATTCGCAGCGGTCGGCCCGCCGCTCGCTGCGCCTGTTGCAGGGTCGCGCGGTGGCCGTTTTCCCTCTACGCATACACTGGTTTAAAAGGACGTTCCTTGGATACGCTGCTACATTTCGCCAATCTTGTCCTGCACATCGACAAGTTTCTCGGAGACTTCATTCAGGTGTACGGTGCCTGGGTCTACGCGGTGCTGTTCGCGATCGTGTTCGCTGAAACGGGGCTCGTGGTGCTGCCGTTTCTGCCGGGCGATTCGCTGCTGTTCATCGGCGGCGCGTTCTGCGCGACCGGGCAGATGCATCTCGGACTGCTGATCCTGTTGCTGCTGGTGGCGGCGGTCTCGGGCAATACGACCAACTATCTGATCGGCCGCGCGATCGGACCGCGCGTGTTCAATACGCACATTCCGGTGCTCGAGCGCTTTCTCGATCGCGCCGCGCTGCAGAAGACTCACAACTTCTATGAGAAACACGGCGGCAAGACGATCGTGCTCGCGCGTTTCATCCCTGTCGTGCGGACGTTTGCGCCGTTCGTCGCGGGCGCGTCGTCGATGACGTGGAGCCGCTTCCAGATGTTCAACGTCGTCGGCGCGCTGTTGTGGGTGCTGCTGCTGACACTGCTCGGCTATTTCTTCGGCAACATCCCGTTCATCCGTCAGTATCTGAACGTGATCGTGCTGGTCGGTATCGGCGCGGCGATCGTACCGATCGTGCTCGGCGCGCTGTGGAAGATGCTGCGCAAGAATGGCGCGAACGCGAGTACGCGTTGATGACGAGTCGTTTGCTGTATTTCGGGCCTTGAAAAACACGAAAGGCGTCGCGAATCTCGCGACGCCTTTTTTCATGCCGCCATGCCAACGACCCGTGTCGGGTGCCCGCGGAGGTTCGATCAGATCAATCGCGCGTGATCGCGCGCGGTGCGAGTGGCGTTTCCGGCGTCGGATAGCCGGCTTCCTTGAAGGTCTGAACGATCGCGCGATTGGTGTCGAAGTAGACCTGCCAGTAGTTCTGGTTGGACGAGTAAGGGCGCACACACAGCAGCGGTCCTTCTGGCGTGAAGCTCAAGACCTCGATATCCGGCGCGGGGTTTTCGGCCACGTTCGGAATCTTCGCGACGGCGGCTTTCAAACGCGCGATCGCATCGGTCGGATCGACGCCATTGGCGATCTTCGCGGTCAGCTCGACGCGCCGGAACGGCAGCACGCTGTAGTTCGAGATCGTGTCGGAGAAGATCTTGTTGTTGCCGATGATGGTCGTCACGTTGTCCGGCGTCACGATCGTGGTGCCGAACAGGCCCACCTCCGTGACGGTGCCGGTGACGCCCGCGGCCATGACGAAATCGCCGACCTTGAACGGCCGCAGCACCTGCATGAACACGCCGGCCGCGAAGTGCGCGAGCAGGCCACCCCACGCAGTACCGATCGCGAGGCCGAGGCCGGCGAGCAACGCGGCGAACGACGTCGTCTGCACACCGAAGATTTCCAGGATCGCGAGGACGAGCAGCAGGTTCAGCAACCCGGCGAGAATCGACGCGAGGTAGTGGGCGAGTGTCGGGTCGACCCGGCCGTTGCGTGCGAGCAGCTTGCGCGACAGGTTGGAGATCAGCCCGATGATCCAGCGGCCGACGAGCCACAGCACGATTGCGCCGATGACCTTGGTGCCGATGTCGATGCCACGGGTCATGACGAATGCACGTACGGTTTCGATATCCAAGATGTTTCCTCGTTATAGGTTGCCATCAACGGATTGAACGACGGTGGTGCCATGACCCACAACGCGCGGTCTTCGGGAGTTATAGCCGACGGCGCCCGCATGCGCAAGGACCGTTCCTGCCCTGCTCGCGGCGGCAATACAGAGATGAAACATGGCGGGGCGTACGTGAAAGGCCGGTCGGGGCGTGCCGGGCTCACATGCGCAGCCGCGATTCGGAGTACGGTGACGTCTGGATGACAACCGCGTCGTCCGGGGCGCTTTTCACGGGGCGCCGGCGCCTCGACATCCGGTGCCACGAGAACGCGATCACGATCGCGAGCGCATACGCGCCAGCACGCTGAAGAAACGACGTCGGCAGGGCGAATTGTCCATAGCGGTTCTGCGCGTCGGCGAACACGACAAACGTCAACAAGCCGTCGAGCACGCATGCGGTCAGCGCGATCACGATGAAAATCGCAGGGCCGCTCAGCGCGGCACCCGACCCGAACCGGTTATACAGTCGACAGGCCATCGATACGATGGCGAACAAGGCGAGGTTCGACAGCAGATCGAACAGAAAGGTGGTCATTATCGGTTCAATGAAAAAGCAATGGGCCGTGGGGTTGCCGGAACGTATGCTCGCGCAAGGTTCAGACATGCTCCGCTGATTCGGCGGCGATCATTGCATATCTTTTCATCTCGATAAATAACCAGAAAAAGCGAAAGTCGTATCGCTGTCTCTTTCGTTTGTTTTTTATGCAATCGGAATGTGAAAAGTCCTTCGCAAATTTATAGTACTGCGACGGTTTCCGTGCGCTGCGCCTCAGAAGCGATAAGAAATGCCGACCTGCAACGTCGGATACCATCGATAAGGCGAGACCTTATCGCGCAGTTGCTGCAATCCGGTGTTGATGATCTGCTGACTCATCTCCGGTCCCGCGGCCTGCGACAGTGCCGGCGACAGTGTGTACGAGGTCTTTGGAATGCCGTAGGCGACACCGAGATCGACCACGAGCCCCCAGCCTTTGGCTCTCGGGTGCAAGCCATAGCCGATGCCAAGGTAGGGCATCGCGGTCGGGTATCGGGCGGTCGCCGTCGCGTATTCGCCAGGAAAGGCCGGCGAGGCTTTGCCCTCGAATACGTACATGCCGTTGGTCGGAACCGAGTTGCCGCTGACCTCGTTGTCGGTCAGACGCAGGCCCGCTGTCGCGCGAAAGCCGGTGCCGGCCCACGGAAAGAAATCGCCGTAGAGACCGCCCTGACGCAGCCGTATGCCGTCTTCGTAGCGATTGCCCCCAACCTCGAAGTTGTGCGACAAATTGATCGCGTTGAAGTCCGCGTGCACGCCGAACCACGACGTGACGCTCCACGCCGCGCCAACCCCGATGCCCAGCGTGCCGCCTTGCAGATAGACCTCCTGCGCATGCGACGTTTCGATCAGACACGGCAAAGCCACTACCCAGATTACCTTTCCAGCTTTCATGGGTACCCCCGGAGCGGCGGGGCAGCCCGATCGTTACGGGACGCGCTCGCCGTTTTGTCGTCTCTTCTTTGTTGCTCTGTTTGTCGCGAACGCTCGAAGGCGTCGTGAAGCGATCATGCGAGCAGAGGGTGTAGACGGTCTGTGAGGTGGCGAACCATACGGTCAATGAATGGGGTTGGAGTGCGCGACGATGTCGCCGCGTCGCCATTCAGTTCGAGCGACGGCAGATGTCAATCGCGGAGCCTTGGCGAGGAGCGCCGCCTCGCTTTGGGAGTGGCCGGTCGGTAAGGAAGCTTAGGGAACTGCGCATCGCCGATGACGCTTGCCCACGCCTTCATCCAGCAGGTGGCGAGTGTCTTTTCGGCTTCCGACTCAGCGCGCATAAGGCGGCTCGTGGCAAGACGCAAACGAGCCAACGCATATTCCTTGCGTGTGGATTCCCGACGCAAAAGCGAATGATTCTTCTGCATGCCGGCTACCGAAAAATTAGCGAGAAGCGTGGCAAATTAAATCGGGCCGCATTGCATCGTACCCGACGAACGACCGCGCGGCGCAAGCGACGGACTGCTGTCGAGTTAGGATTCGCTGGGGCGTTGCGTCGCAACACCTGCCACTGTGGTGAAAACGCCAAATCAACCTTGTTTAATTTTGACAAGTCGCGCCGTGCGTTTATCCGTGCGACGATGAAATCGTCAATGGTCCTGACATGAAGATCCAGTTACGGGGGCTCCATGAGTAGCATTCCGCTTATCTGGGCAGCGGTGCCGCACAACAGCGACGGTGTTGTCTTTCAGATCCGGCTGGGCCGCGGACTTCAGCGTTTTCATGTGTCGCGGCGCGTGCTCGAGGATGTGTTCGAGCTCCAACGAAAAGCGTCCGACGCGCGCCAACTCGAATTCTTCTATGTGCACGAGCAACGCATCCTCGCGCGCGCCAGCGCAAAGCGTGCGACGGCCTGCTCGGCCACCGTTTCACTACGGGCCGCCGATTTCGGCGTGTCGAACGACAGCGAGCGCTGGGCGACGCCGAGCGGCGTCGCGCACGGCCTCATCTAGGCGAACCGATGTTTGACGCGCCGCCGCGATCAACGGGCGGCCGTGCGTCGATGCCGCGCGTCAGCGTGCCTTGAGCTGCGCCTCGAGCACTTCGAACGTACCGGGGATGACCGTCGCGCGCGGATGAGAATTGGCAGCCGTGGCCGGGTCGGCCGCGCCGGACTTCGACGACACCAGATAGATCCGGTGCTGCTGTTCATCGAGCGCCATCGTTTTCGCGCCTTCCAGCGTTGGCATGTTCTGCGCGACCGTGTAATGGTCCGCATCGTCTTCATGCACGATCGTCAGCGTGCCGTCCGCGCCGTTCGAACTGAACGCGAGCTTCAAGGCCGGATCGAAAGCCGCCGCGTCGGGGTGACCCCCTATCAGCACCTCGGCCACGCGACGGCCCGACGTCGTATCGACGATCATCATGCGGTGATTGGCGCAAACCGAAAACAGGCGCTCGCTCGCCGGATCGATCGCGAGTCCGGTCGGCGACTCGCACCGTGCGAGTGGCCAATGCGCCAGCACCGTCGCGGACCGACCGTCCATCTCGACGATCTCGGCGCGATCTTCCACATTGACGAACACGTGCCCGTGGCTGTCCGCCGCGAGCGCCTCCGGCTTGCCGCCCACGCTCATCGTGGCGACCACCTTGCGCGTCGCGACGTCGATTGCGCTGACGCTGCCGTCGTGGCCATTGCTCACGAAGATGCGCCGCAAGGCCGGCACGTAGAGGATGCCGTCCGGGTCGGAGCCCGCGGCCTTGATGCTGTCGACGACCTTGAGGGTGTCGAGATCGACGACGCTCACCGTATTGGCGCGGCCGTTGGTGACGAAGCCGAGCTTGAGGTCCTCCACGAACGCGAAGCCGTGCACGCCGTCGGTGTTGGCGATCTCGCCGACCGGTTTGCCGGTGCGCGTATCGATCACCTGCACGTGCGTGTCGCGGCTGATGAAGAGGTGCTGGCGAACAGCGTCGTACGCCACGTAATCCCAACGCTCGCCGCCTTCGAGGCCGTAGCGTTTCGCGATTTCGAATTGATCGGCGTTGGCGCCCGTCGCCGCATGGACGTTCGACAGCGCGAGCAGGGAAGCGACGCCGCCGGCGATCAGGGCGGACAGGATATTTTTCAGTTTCACGTTGAGTAGATTCTTACTGGTACTGCGGATGGATTGGGAACAGGGACGCCACTCCGGTGGGCGGATGACGTCCCTCGTGCGGTTGGGCGTTAGCGGATCATCATTCGTGGTCGTCGAGTTTGAAGTCGACCCACAACTGCTCCGAGAGCGTTTTGCCCACGAATGCGGACTCGGGTTTCGGATAAGCGGCGTCGCGCACGGCTGCGAGCGCTGCGCGGTCCAGCAGTCCGATACCGCTCGACACCACGACGCTGAGGTCGGACACGACGCCGTCGCGATACCGGAACGCGACGCGTGTGCGGCCCGTCATGCCAGCCATGCGGGCCGACTCGGGATAGCGCAGCGCGGCCTGAATCGCCGCGCGCAGCGCACCCTCGAAGCTTGGCGTAGGCGCGGCTGCAACCGGCGCCGCAGCGGGTGCGGGCGGTTGCCGCGCGGGCTCGGCTGGCGGTTGCGGCGCGGGCGCGGATGGCGGCTCGGTCGGTGTCGCCGCGGGCTGCACCGGCACCGGAGTCGGCACGCGCTTCGGCACCGCGGCCGTCACGGGCTTCGCGGACGTGTGCGCAGCATGGCGCGCGGGTACGACCGGCCGCGCGGGAGGCGGCACGGGCTTCGCAGGCGGCTGCGGCGGTTGCGGCGCGGGAGCCGGTGCCGCCAGCGTCAGCAGCGTTGGCGGCGCTTCATGCGACACGGAAGACACCCGGGTCGTATGCGTGAGCAGCGCAATCGTCGCGCCGAGCACCAGCGCTTCTGCGACGAGCGCGATGGCGGCGGCCGGCAATAGGCGCGTTCGTTGCTGCACGGTCCCGCAGGCGGGTACGGTTGCCATATCAGTTCGCCACGGGCTGCGCGGCGAGCGCGATTTGCGATACACCCGCGGCGCGGCACGCGTCCATCACCGAGACGAGGTGCTGGATCTGCGCCTGCTTCGAGCCGGCAATCGTCACGACCGTATGCGCGACGTCCGTGCGGGCGGCGAGCAGGGTGGTCAATTGCGCAAGGCTCAGCGTGCGGCCGTCGACCGACAGACTGCCGTCGGTCGCGAGCGTTACCGTGACCTGCGGCGGCGGCAGCGCTTGCGCCGTGGCGCTCGACGGCAGCTGCGAGCGCAGCCCCGCGTTCGGGATCATGTGCAGCGTGATCATGATGAAGAACACCAGTAGAAAGAACATGATGTCGATCATCGGGATGATCTCGATGCGCGCCTTTCGCGCCTCGAAATACTTCATCGTCAGACTCCCTGCGAGGCGAATTTGCCGACCACCGGGCGCGGCACTTCATGCACCGGCTTGAGCGACTCATGCGTTCTGGCCGCAAGCCGGTTCACGAGCGCCGCCTTCAGGGTTTCGAGCTGATGGACGACGCCTCTTACGCGGTTGTGCAGACCGTTGAAGAACACGAGGCCGATCATCGCGACGAACAGACCCGACGCCGTCGCGATCAGTGCCTCGGCCACGCCGCCCGTGACCTGGGTCGGTGCGTTGCCCGGATTCGACAGCACCTGGAACGCGTTGAACATACCGACGATCGTGCCGAACAGACCGAGCAACGGCGCGAGCGTGACGATCGTGTCGAGCACCCACAGGAAGCGGTCGATGTTCGGTGCTTCGCGCATGATCGCTTCGTCGAGACACGCATCGAGCTCATCGCGCGACGTCTGACCGGCAAGCCGGCCGGCGACCTTCAGCAGGCTCGCCATCGGCAGCGCCTGAAACGGTTCGGCGCATGCCGTCAGCGAGGCGGCGTTCAGTTGTTCGAGGCGGTCGACCTGGTCGAGCACCGCGCGGCTGCCGCTCGATGCGCGCTGCAGGAACCACGAGCGCTCGATGATGATCGTCAGGGCAACGAACAGCATGGCGGCAATCACATACAACACGCCACCGGAATTGTTCGCGAGGTGCAGCAGGTTATCGACAGTCATGAAAGAAGCTCCGTTCAGAAATCGGTGGACAGCGTCGCGACGAACGCGCGGCCCGGGATGGTCCAGTAAAGCGGTGTGTTGTCCGCGGCGGTGTAGCCGGCCAGCGCATTGATGCTGGTGCGGTTGAAAAGGTTGTCGATCTGCAAGCCGAGGCGCGTGTCATGCGTCCACGGTGCGAGTCGGGCAAACGTGTATGAGCTGGCGAAGTTGGTGATCGCATAGCCGCCGATCGGCTGGGTGTTGCCGGTATCGCCATACTGATGGCCGACGAACTTCATCAGCAACGAACCGTTGAGCGGCCCGCGTTCGTAGAGCACGCCGGCGGCGGCCGTCGATTGCGGCGCGTTGGGCATCCACGTATTGGTGCTCTTCTGTTTGGCCGAATTGAAGGTCAGATTGCCGTACAGGCTGAAGCCGTCGCCGACCGACAAGGTCGCTTCGGTTTCGACCCCCTTGTAGGTCGCGCCACCCGCATTCGAGAAGATCACGTTGTTGCCGACCGTGCGGCTCGTCACCGCGTTGCGGAAGTTGATGTAGTACAGATCGGCGGCGACGGTCAGACGCCCCGTTTTGTACGTCGTGCCGATCTGGTAGTTGTCGGTCTGTTCCGGATCGGGTTGTCCCGAGACGGTCGGATCGTTGACATAGAACACATTCAGGTTCGGCGCGAGAAAGCCCTGCGCGTACTGCGCATACGCGCTCCATTGCGGGGTGATCTGCTGGTGCAGCGTCAACGACGGCAGCACCTTGTCCCACGTGTGGCTGAAATCGAGCGGCTCACCGGTCTTCTGGTTCATCGGCGTATCGATGCTGCGGTTGAACGACACGTACTTGAGTCCCGGCGTAATCGTCAAACCGTTCTGCAGTTGCCAGGCGTATTGCAGATACGGCTGAAACGTCAGCATCGTGTCGTTCATCGTGAAGTTCTGCGAGATGAACGCGAAGTTCAGCGACGAATCGACATTGAAGTTGTCGCGGAAGTTCGACTGGTGCGCGATCCACATGCCGGTCTGCAGCTTGCCGGGACCGAGCTGCCGCTCGAGCGCGAGGACGTCGCCAAACGCGCGGTAGTTGTTGTTCATTTCCTGGCCCGGCACGTTGTTCGGGCCGAAGATCGTGCCGTTTGGCGTTTCACCGTTCGGGTCGAGTCCGTTGAAGCCGTTGTGGTAGTAACCGTACGTATAGAGCTTGTTGTCGATCACCCACTCGGCGACCTTCGTTTTCACGCCGATGTATTCGAAGTCCGTGTTGATCTTGTCGAAGTTGTAGCCGGCATAGGCCTGACTCGTCGGGTCGGCGCTAAGACCGAAGTTGGGACCGAACTGCTGGATCTGCGCGGCCGTCGCGCCGAGCGGCACGTTCTGGTGGATGTTGTTGTAAGTCGCGAACAGCGTGAGCAGCGTGTTGTCGCCGATCGGCTTGTCGAGCTTGAAGTAGACGTTCTGACGGCGCTGGTCCGCGTTGGTCAGATAACCGTCGCTGCTGCTCTGCGCATAGCCGACCATTGCGCGCGCATCGCCCCATTGCTGCAGATAGCCGGTATTGAACTCGGCGCCGGCCTGCCATGTGTCGAAGCTGCCGTACGAGCCGAGCACCGAGAATGCCGGCGATGCCGACGGATCCCTCGACTGCAGGCTGATCGTTCCGCCGAAGGTGGCGAAGCCGATCTGCGAAGCGTCGCCGGGACCGCGGTCGACGACGATATTGCCGAGCACCCGGTTCGAGAAAAACGACGTCGAATGATGGGTGAAGTCGTTGGTATCGCCAAACGGGATGCCGTCGAATGTCACGTTGTACTGACCGTCCTGAAAGCCGCGAATGGACAGACTCTGCGATTCCATCAGGCCGGAGCCGTTCGGAGAAACATTCGACACGCTCGGCGCGATCTGCACGATCTCGCTGTAGTTCGCGGTCGGAGCGGTACTGTTTTCGATGTAGTGCCGGCTGATCACCGACTGCGGTTGGGTTGCAGTGAGCGAGCCTTGCGACGGCGCCTGTGCCGGTGCCGACTGCACGTTGGTGCTGGTGGCCGTGCCGCTATTCGATGACGAGACGGCCGTGCTTTGCACGGAGCCGAGATCGCCCGAGGTCTGGGCATGCGAGATCTGCGCGCCGGCCGCGCACAGTGTGGCAAGAACGAATTGCGTCAGCGGCTTCTTTCTAAGGGGAAAACTAACCCGTTGCATGGTGCAGCATCCTTTCGCGAGTGGGGCGATGAACTGGTAGTCGAACGAGGCGGGATGCTATCAACCGTCCGTTAATGCGAAGTGATCGGTATCTTACGAATCTAAAGTTGCTATTACGGATGCCCCACAACAGCGCGATCCGCACTGACGCGATGCGACGCGCTCACGTTTGTAAGTTTGTGGACACCGCGCATTCATACGTGCGCACTAGCATCGGCAGCACCGTTCAGGCGGTGAATCACGCCTTTTCTCCTGGCGGCGATAGCGCCGTGCCGCTTCGCTGCAATCTCTCTTCATTTCTCGCACACGATGAAACGCTTGACCTACTTGCCGCTCGCGGCTTCCCTCTTCGTCGCTGCAAGTGCGGCGAGTTACGCCGCACCGTCCGCGGATGCGAGCTATCTCGACGCCCGTAAAATTCCGCTTGGCGTCCGAAAACCGCTGCGCTGTTCGAAGCCGTCGATCACGATGCCGAGCGGGTCGCAAAAGGTGGCAAGCATTTCTTTAGCCGCGCGCGGCCCTTCATCGCGAGCCGCGACGTGCAACCGATCGTGCCGAAGCGGCCCGGCGACGACTACCACTCGTACCCGAGCGGTCACGCGACCTTCGGCTATCTGTGCGCGATCCTGCTCGCACAGATGGTCCCCGAGAAGCGCGATGCGCTATTCGCGCGTGGGCGCGAATTCGGCATGAACCGCGTCGTCGACGGCGTCCACTATCCGAGCGATGTCGAAGCGGGTCGCATCGACGGAACGCTCGTCGCGGCGGCGCTGATGGCCAATCCGGATTTTCAGCGCGACTTTGCCGATGCGAAGGCGGAAGTGCGCGCGGCACTGAAGCTCGACTAGTTGCACGTGTGAACGGTTTTCGGCTCCGCCCGGGACGCGTCATGAAGCAGCAACATGACCATGTCATACTCCGCGCCCGCATAGGCGGCCCCCGCTATTGACGTCGCCGTTCATGCGGCGACGCACGACCACAGGAAACGACGTCCTCTTGGAAAGCAGAGCAGCGATCAACTACCCTGCGGGGCGCAGACCCCGCATTCTCGTCGTCGAAGATGACGAGCGTGTGAGGCTCGAAGTGTCCACCGCGCTCGAGGACTACAACTTCGCGGTGGAAAGCGTGCCGAGCGGCCATGCCGGCCTGCTGCGCGCGCTCAACGGCGATTTCGACGCAGTCGTGCTCGACCGGATGCTGCCCGACGTGGATGGTCTGTCGATCCTCTCCACGTTGCGCAACGTCGGCAAAGAGACCCCGGTGCTGATACTGAGCGCGCTTTCGGCGGTCGACGAACGCGTACGCGGCCTGCGCGCCGGCGGCGATGATTACCTGACCAAACCATTCGACAGTCTCGAGCTGACCGCGCGCCTCAATGCGCTGCTGCGCCGCCGCTCTTCTTCGGAGCAACCGCTGGTGCTGAGCGTCGGCGATCTCGTGCTCGATATGGGCACGCATCAGGTCCGGCGCGCGGGCGAGTCGATCGAGTTGAAGCCCCGCGAGTACCAGTTGCTCAGATACCTGATGCTGCATACGGAGCAGCCTGTGACGCGCGCGATGCTGTTCGAGTCGGTCTGGAATTACCGCTTCAATGCGCAGACCAACGTGATCGACATGCATATCGGTCATCTGCGCCGCAAGATCAGTCTGAACGGACGGTTTTCGCTGATGATCCACACGGTTCGAAATGTCGGCTATGTCCTCCGTGCCGGCGAATAGGCGCTGGCCGCGCCTGCCGGCGAACAACGTCACATGGCTGCTGATGGTGTTCATCAGTTGCGCGGTCGTGCTGTTCGCGATGCTCTACTGGATGATGCACACGTATCTGCTGCACGAGGTCGATGAACGGCTGCGCGGAGAAGTGGCCGAGTTCAGCTCGATCGGCCGCGCCGAGGCGATCGCCAATATCGCGGCGCTGAGCCGGCGCGACATCGCGAGCAGCCGGCCCTATGGCGTGTTCGACGAAGAAGGCCGCTGGCTCGCCGGCAATATCCATGCGTTGCCGGCCGAGCGCGAGCGCCGGCCGTTCTACTACACGCAAGCAATGGACGACGGGCCGCCGTCGCTGGCCAGTCATTTTCGCGGCATCATCGTGCCGACGCGTAGCGGTCTGCGGGTGGTCGTCGGTCACTCGATCGACGAGATCATTCATTTCGACCATACGCTCGTGAAGATCCTGTGCCTCGGGCTCATGCTGACGATTCTGCTTGCCGTCGGCTGCGGCGCCGCGCTTCACGCGATGTCGAACCGGCGTATCCGCTCGATGAGTCTGACGGCGCGCGAGATCATGGCGGGTCAACTGAACCGGCGTCTGTCGAATCGCGGCACGCATCACGATCTCGACCGTCTGGCGGAAATCGTCAACCTGATGCTCGATGAAATCGAGCGGCTGGTGGCCGAAGTGCGCGGCGTGTGCGCGGGCATCGCACACGATCTGCGCACGCCGATGACGCATCTGCGCGCGGGCCTCGAACGCGCGCGGCGGCGCTCGCATACCGTCGACGACTACACGAGCGCCGTCGACACCGCGATCGCGCAATCGGACGTCGTGCTGAACCGTTTCACCGCGCTATTGAGGATCGCGGAGGTCGAAGCGGATGTCAGACGCGCGAGCTTCTGCGACGTGTCGCTGGACACCATCCTGCGCGACGTCGCGGAGTTGTACGAGCCGGTCGCGGAGAACCGTCGATTGTCGGTCGCGGTGCTTGCGTCCGAACCAGTTTTCGCGCGCGGCGACGTGGATCTGCTGTTCGGCGCGATCGAGAATCTGCTCGATAACGCGCTGAAGTTTACGCCCGGTGGCGGCGCGGTGACGCTGCAAGCAACGCTTGAAGCGGGAAGGCCCGTCGTGCAGGTCGCGGATACTGGACCCGGTATCGAGGCAGGTGAGCGCGATGCTGTCCTGCGTCCGTTCTATCGCAGCAGAAACGGGCAGGAGGCGGCGACTTCGGGGCATGGCGTCGGCTTGAGTCTCGTGGCCGCGATCGCGCGGGTGCACGAGGCCGTCGTGGAGATTCACGACAACACGCCAGGCTGCAGGATCGTGTTGCGGTTCAATGCGGGACTGCCGGCGCGTTGAGGCGAGACGGCGATTGCTCGCGACGGATTTTACGTTGGAGCGTGCCAGAAAAAACGACCTGCCGGATGGCAGGTCGTTTCATTTGAATCTACTAACCCGCTCAGGACTTCGGCACGAGTGCGACGCCGCGCAGCGCCTGGCCATACGGCGCGGTCTGCATCACGGTGAAGCCCTTCGCCGAGCTCACCGTCGAACCGTTGATGCTCACGGTGATCTTGACGAGCTGGTTCGAGTCGGCGCCCGCATCGAACGCGGTGCCGAGGCTGTTGCCGATCGTCGAGGTCACCGCGTAGATCGTGAACGAACCGTCGCTGTTGACCTGGCCCGTGATGTTGCGCAAGCCGTCAGGCGTCGTCGTATAGCTCGCGCCCTTCGTACCGTACGCGCCGGTCGTGTCCGTCACCGTGTAGGCCGTGCCGAGGTTCAGGCCGGTCGTCAGGTTGGCGAGCGGCTTCCACGTGCCGTTCTGGTTCTGATAGACCCACAGGCCGCCGCTGCCGCTCACCTGGTCGCCCGGCGTGCTGTCGCCTTCGTCAGCGACGAACATGATCGACGGATTCGACGCGGGGATCCACATCCCGAACGGATAGACCGTGCCGGTCACCTGGCTAGGCGACGTGAGCGCCGTCAGGTTGGTCGCGAGGGCCGTCGGGAAACCAGGCACGATCGTCGTCGCGGCGTTTTGCGGCAACTTGCCGCCATTGGCGAGCGCACCGGTCGCGCCGACCTGGTACACCGTGTTCACGCCGTTGCCGCCGCTGCCCTTCGAGACGTACATCGTGCCGTCCGGGCCGACGAACAGGCCGCGGTAGTTGGCGTCCTTGCCGGTTTTGTCGGCGGCCGTCGCGGGCGTGGTCGGCAGACTCGCGATCGAGAAGCCGAACTGGTCGCCCGTCGAGCTACCGCCCGTGATCGAACCCATCGACGCCAGCGAGCACGCCGTTCCAGCCGGTGCGACCGCGTACGTGCCGGTGCCCGTGCCGGACTGGAATGCGCCGATCACTTGCGTGAACGCGCATTGGCTGCCCGGAGCGATGCTTTGCACGCCGGTGTTCATCGTCAGCATGTCGAGCTGGGCCGTCGTCGGCTTCGGATTCTTGCCCGAATTGCCGGCATTGCCGACGATGTAGTACATGCCGTTGGCGAGCACGGCCGCGCGGCTGTTGTTGCCGGCGTACGCGTTGGTGTTCGTGAACGACAGGCTGTTATCGGCGAAATTCAGCTGCGCGACGGTACGGTAGGTAGGCGTTGCGACGTCGGTATTCGTCGTGTCGACCACGCCCGGCGTATTCGTGTTTGAGATATCGAGCTGGTCGATCGACGCGTTGTAGCCGGTGAAGGTCAGCGATTTCTGATCCAGCGACACGTTCAGCGCGAGTTCCGACTTCGAGGCGAAGCTGGTGGCGAAATTCACGTTGCTCTTCGCGGCCAGAGCGGTGACGTCCAGCGTTTGCGACGGGCTCGTCGCGTTCGGTGCCCACTGGTCCAGATACGCTTCCGACGTCACGCCGAAGTTGGCGTCGTTCGAATCGTTGGTGAACACGTTCGGAAAGCCGCCGGGCGTGACGGCCGTCACGGGCGACGTATTGGTGGTCGTGGGCGTCGCGTTATAAGGCAGCGTGCCGCTCACGACGTACGCCGGATCATAGGCCGTGCGCGAGATCAGCAGGTTGCCAGCCGTATAGTTGCTGGCGGAAGTCGAGGGCGTCGTCGTCGTGGCCGGGGTGCTGCTCGTGGTGCCTTGCGGCGCGCTCGTGCTCGACGGGTTTTGGGTGCTGCCGCCGCAGCCGTAGATGGCGGAGATCAGAACCGCGATCGGAAGCGCCTTCAGGGTGGTTTGCATTCTGTGTGTTTGAGTAGGGTGGGTGAAATTTTTTGAAAGTTGCAGCCGGTATTGCAAGTCGCGAGGCTACAAACCACCCGTGGCACAAACATGAATCGAAAATTACTAAAAAGATAAGAATGCGCTGGCGCGATGTCGTTGCGGGATGCCTGGTGTTTTTTGGCGGCGTTGGAGGGCGGAGGGCAGTGCCTGAACGGAAGGCTACGTTGAGGCGGACGGGAAGAGGCGGCTCGCTTGCCGCACGCGTACCTGTTTGCACACGCGGGCAAAGGAAAAAAGAAAAGGGCCGACATGCTTTCGCATGTCAGCCCTCGAATCTTTTGGTAGGCCGTACGGGATTCGAACCTGTGACCAACGGATTAAAAGTCCGCTGCTCTACCAGCTGAGCTAACGACCCAAAAGAGAAGCGAAATTATATCGGCGCACCCATGCCCTGTCAACTCGGCAAGACCGTCGCCCAAAATGAAAAGCCCGGGCATCACTACCCGGGCTTTCCAGCGAGAGGCGCGCGTGGCTATCACTTCGGACACTGCGCGTTACCGCCAACTACATCAAAACGTGATCAATCCGACACCACGATCTACTTGATCTGCGACAGCTTGTTCTGCGCCGACTGCGCGACGTCCGAGCCGGCGTATTGCGCGACGATCTGCTCGAGCGTCTTTTTCGCCGCGGCCTTCTGGCCTTGTTCGAGCTGATTGTTCGCGATCGCGAGCAGCGCTTCCGGTGCACGCGGATGCTGCGGATAGTTCTTCACGACACCTTGCCAGACAGTCGTCGAACCCTTGTAGTCGCGCAGTGCATACAGCGCGTTGCCGAGCCAGTATTGCGCGGTCGGCTGATAGGGGCTGTTCGGATATTTGGAGATGAAGCTGCGGAACGATGCCGCCGCGTTCTTGAAGTCGCCGCTGCGGAATTGCTGTGAAGCCGCGTTGAACGCATCGGTTTCACCCGGCTGCACCTCGCCCTGGACGCCGTCCACCGTCTGTTGCTGCGGCTCGAATTTCTTCAGGCGCGTGTCGAGATCGGTGTAGTAGTCCTTCTGCTGCTTTTGCAGCGTCGTGAGCTGGTTCGCCATGTCCTCGTTCTGTCCGCGCAGCGTCGCGACCTGCTGGTTGAGCTGGTCGAGACGGTTGGACTGATCGAGGATCGTGCGTTGCGCCGCCGATAGCTGGCTCGACAGACTATCGGTCTTCGAGCGCAGATCGAGAATGGCCTGGCGGGCCTGATCGTCGTCGAACATGCCCGCATGGGCGGGCACGGCCGTGAGGGCCGTGCCCGCGACGCAGGCCGCTGCGGCAAACCGCAGCCAGGAGAAACGATGCGTCATTCGGCTCACCACCCGTTGACTTACTGTTGATACGCGAGGTCGGCGCGGCGGTTCTGTGCCCACGACGCTTCGTCATGACCCGTTGCCAGCGGCTTTTCCTTGCCGAGGCTCACGGCCTCCATTTGCGAATCCGACACGCCCATCAGCGACAGCGAACGACGCACGGCTTCAGCACGCTTCTGGCCGAGTGCGAGGTTGTATTCGCTGGTGCCGCGCTCGTCGGTGTTGCCCTGGATCAGCACGTGACGCTGCGGGTGGCTCTTCAGATATTGCGCGTGTTGTTGCAGCAGCGGTTGATAGTCATCCTTCACCGAGTAGCTGTCGAAGTCGAAGTAGATGCTGCGCTTCGCGAGCGGGCTGTTCGGATCGTTCAGCGGGTCGACGTTGACCGTCGCGACGTCGTTCGGGTTCGGTTGGGCCGAGCCTGCGCCCTTGTTGGCGTTTTCGTCGAGCTTGACGCCCGAGTGACATGCGGCCAGTGCACCGACCATCACGACGGCGAATGCGAAACGAAGTTTGGACATCATTTGATTACTCTCCTTGTGTTATTGCATCAACGTTATTGCATAAACGGGCCCCAGGACGGCTCGCGTACGCTGCCCCCCTGAACGGACAGGACCTGCCGAGTGCGACCGTCGGTCGATACTGCGGCCAACACGCCACGGCCGTTCACCTGAGTGGCGTAAAGAATGTACTGACCGTTCGCCGCGAAGCTCGGCGATTCGTCATGTGTCGTGTCCGTCAGGCCCGTGGCGGATCCGCCTTGCAGGTCCTGGATGTACAGCTTGAATGCACCGCCGACGCGCGAGATGTAGGCAAGCTCCTTGCCGTCAGGACTCACACGCGGGCTGGTGTTGTAGCTGCCAGTAAACGTGACGCGTTGCGCGCCGCCCGCGCTTTCACCTTGCGCCGGCATCTTGTAGATCTGCGGTGCGCCGCCGCGGTCGCTCGTGAAATAGATCCACTGACCGTCAGGAGAGTAGGTCGGCTCGGTGTCGATCGAACTGCCTTGCGTCAGACGACGCAGACCGCTGCCGTCCGCGTTGACCGCGAAAATCTGCGTATTGCCGGTACGCGACAGCGCGACGGCGAGCGTGCGGCCATCCGGCGACCACGCCGGCGCACTGTTGTTGCCCTTCTGGTCCGATACGACGATGCGCCGGCCCGTGGGCAGGTCGTGGATATAGACGATCGGCTTCTTCTTCTCGAACGACACGTAAGCGACCTTGGTGCCGTCGGGCGACCAGGCCGGCGAGATGATCGGCTCGGGGCTCGACAGCGCGATGTGCGCGTCCTGACCGTCCGAATCCGAGATCTGCAGCTGGTAGCGGTTGCCCGACTTGATCACATACGACAGGCGCGTGGCGAACACGCCGCGATTGCCCATCAGCTTGGCGTAAATGTAGTCCGCGACCTTGTGCGCGCTCATGCGCAGACCGCTTTCCGGGCTCACCAGCACGAGGCCGCCGAGGCTTTCGCCCTTGACCGTGTCGTACAGCTTGAAGCGCACTTCGTACTGGCCGTTCGGCAGGCGGTTCACGCTGCCCGCGACGAACGCGTTGGCGCCCTTCGCCTTCCATGCGCCGAGGTCGACGGAATCGGTCTCGGACACCGGCGTCGAGCCTGCGTCGATATTCGTGAATTTGCCGCTGCGTTGCAGATCCTGACGCACGATCGTGCTGACCTGCTGCGGGGAGTTCGCTTCATTGGCGAAATTCGCCGTTGCGATCGGAAACTGAGTGGATCCGACGCCCGTCACGAGGACGTTGAGTTGTGCGTTGGCGGCGCCGCCGACGGCGATCAGGCACGTTGCCACGAGTGTTCGCAGGCCTAGCTTGGTCATCAAACTCATGCTGTATGGGTTCCTCAAAACGGTTTTACTTAATACTCGAAGTCAGCAGACAGACCGGAAAACGGCTATTTCGTTCCCGCGCAACGCCGCGCCGGGTGGGGCGCGGCGTTGGCCGCTGGTCGGCTGTCAGCCTGCACATCAAGCCGCCGGACGCAGCGTGATAGTGAAGTAGTCCGGCGTCTTGCCATTGACGTCCCGAGGCATCGGATCGGAGGCTTTCACCGCCCGCAACGCGGCGGCGTCCCACGCGGCGTTGCCGCTGCTGTGGGTAATGTTTGCGCTCAGCTGATTGCCGTCCGGCGAACAACGCACGGCGATCACGGTCTCGAGACCTTCCGTTTCGCCGCCCCAGTTCACATGCTGAAGCACCAGCCGTCGTACCTTGTCCGCGTAACCCGGCGATGCCGCCGTGCCGCCCGAGCCGCTACCCGTTCCGCTCTTGCCCAGTCCGTTGCTGCTCGAACTGCTGCCGCCCACGCCGCCAGCCAGACCCTGCATCTGCGCAAGCCGCGCGCGACGTTCGTTGTCGAGCTGCTTTTTCGCCTGCGCGGCCGCATCGGCTTGCGCCTTGGCCTTCGCCGCTTTCTCCGCCTCAGCCTTCTTCTGCGCTTCTGTCTGAGCCTGCTTTTGCTGCTGCTCCTGCTGTTCTTTCAGTTGCTGTTGCTTCTGCTGCTCGGCGAGCTGCTGTTGCTTGAGCTTCTCGGCCTGCTGCTGTTGCTGCTGTTGCGCCTGCTGCTGCTTGAGTTTCGCGGCCTTCTGCGCCGCGAGTTGGGCCGCCTGTTCGGCCGCCAGCTGTTGCTGCCGCTTCGCTTCCGCTTCCTGCTGCTCTTTCAGCTTCAGCTGGCGCTGCTGTTCGGCCAGTTGGGCCGCGCGAGCCGCTTCCTGCTGCTGACGCTTCTTTTCCTGCAGCGCGATGTCGGCCTGTTCGTCGCGCACGGGCGGAGCAGGGGCGACCGGCGTGGGCGGCGGCGTGACGACGGGACGCGGAATCGCCGAATCCGGCACCTCTGTCCACAGTTCCGCCTGCTCGCCCTCGGGCGTGCTGTTCTGCCATTGGATGCCGCGATACAGGAAGAATCCGAGCAGCGCATGCATCACCAGCGCGAACAGAAAAGCTCGCCCGGTGCCGCGTTCACGCGGCGGCTGAAGCGGGTATTCGGAGTTCTTGCGGATCATTGCGATTTGACGAGCAATCCGACGCGCTTGACGCCCCGAGCCTTCAGATCGGACATCACGTTCATCACGACTTCGTATTTCACGGTTTTGTCGGCGGCGATCACGACGGGCTGATCGGGGTGCGATTGTGCCCGGTCGGCGATGAAACCGTTGAGGCCAGCCTTCGTCATGTCTTCCTGCTGCTGCGCGCCGGAGTCGTCCTTGTACTTGACGCTCATATTGCCGTCCGCGCGGATGTTGACGATGACGGGCGGCGTCTGCTGTTGGGGCGCCGCGCCGCCGACGGTCGGCAGATTGACGATCGACGGCGCGACGAGCGGCGCCGTGACCATGAAGATCACTAGCAGCACGAGCATCACGTCGATGTACGGCACGACGTTGATGTCGGCCATTGCGCGACGCGAGCGCGAGCCGCGCATGCTGGAGGAACGGGAGCCTGCCATCATGGCCTCCTCAGTGTGCCTGGCGCTGCAGGATGTTCGAGAACTCTTCGATGAAGGTTTCGAAACGGATCGCCAGACGGTCGATGTCGTGCGCGTAGCGGTTGTAGGCGACCACGGCCGGAATTGCGGCGAACAGGCCGATCGCGGTGGCGGTCAGGGCCTCGGCGATGCCCGGCGCGACGTTCGCGAGCGTGGCCTGCTGCACGTTGGCGAGGCCGCGGAACGCATTCATGATCCCCCACACCGTGCCGAACAGACCGATATATGGGCTGACCGAACCGACCGACGCGAGGAACGCCAGATTCGCTTCGAGCACGTCCATTTCGCGTTGGAACGCCGCGCGCATCGCGCGCCGGGCGCCGTCGAGAATCGCGCCCGAATCGTTCAGGCGCTTCTCTTTGCCCTTCAGGAATTCCCGCATGCCGGACTCGAAAATCCGCTCGAGCGCGCCGATCCTGTGACGGTTGTTCGCGGCGCTCTGATACAGCGCCTGCAGGTCGCCGCCCGACCAGAAATCACGCTCGAAGCGTTCAGTTTGCGCGCGCGCCCGGCGAATCGCAAACCACTTGCGGAAGATGAAAGTCCAGGAGAGTAGCGACAGCAACAGCAGCAGAGCCATGACGGCCTGGGCCAGCAGGCTCGCGTTGAGTACGAGTGAAACGATCGACAGATCTTGTGTAGTGTTCATAAAGGTTCGTTTTAACGTCCCGGGAAGGGGGCGTCCGGCTGCAAGGCCGCTTCAAGCTTGCCGTGGGCAAAACGGAAGCTTCGGCGGTATCGAAGCCGAACCATGCTTTGTGTTACCTGACCGGTATGAGTTCACTGGCCCCGTAACAACGAGGCTCAGGGATCGTCCGTTGACATGCCGCCGTCGTTCAGTCAGCGCTCTCGCTAGTGCCCGGCCCGTGCCGCAGCGCGGCGAGAACCGACGGCGGGATCGCGGCTGGCCGCAGCGTCGCGCGGTCCACACAGCCAATCCGGACCGAACCGGTGGCAAGCAGCGTGCCTTCGCGCCATGCTTCCTGCACGAAGTCTACCGAAGCTCGGCCAAGACGCTCGATCCGGCTGATAATTTTCACGATGTCGTCGAGTCTGGCCGGAGCCCGGTAATCGACCGCGGTACTGCGCACGATGAAAATCGTGTCGTTTTCTTCCGCAAGCCGGTGCTGGTCGACGCCGCACGCGCGCAGCCATTCGGTGCGAGCGCGTTCGAAAAACTTCAGGTAATTGGCGTAAAACACGATGCCGCCGGCGTCGGTATCTTCGTAGTACACGCGGATGGGCCACGTATAGCCGATTTCCGTGCCTGGCTGGCTGGTCGACATATTCATGCGGCGCATTCTACCGGAACGCACAACCCGGGGTCTGTTTCGAAGTGTGAGTTGCTTGTGGCGGGCGTCGGCGGCGATGGGAGCCGGCTTTGCCGGCCGCCCGCCTTCAAACTCAGCCGCGATGCACGGACAGACCGGCGAACGACTGCGCGACCGGCATCAGCTCGATCGTGTTGATGTTGACGTGGGCTGGGCGCGTGGCGATCCAGTAGATGGAATCGGCGATGTCTTCGGCCGTCAGCGGCTGCACGTTTTCGTAGACCTTGGCGGCCTTGTCGTCGTCGCCGCGATAACGCACGTTCGAGAATTCGGTGCCGCCGCACAGGCCCGGCTCGATGTCGGTCACGCGCAGCGCGGTGCCGGCGAGGTCGGCGCGCAGGTTCAGGCTGAACTGGCGCACGAACGCCTTGGTCGCGCCGTACACGTTGCCGCCCGCGTACGGCCAGCGGCCCGCCACCGAACCCAGATTGAAGATATGCCCGCGGTTGCGCTCGACCATGCCGGGCAACAGCGCATGCGTGACCTGCGCGAGGCCCGTGCAATTGGTCTCGATCATGGTGTTCCATTCATCGAGACTTGCCTTGTGAGCCGGCTCGGTGCCGAGCGCGAGGCCGGCGTTGTTGACGAGCACGTCGATCGCGGCGAAGTCCGCCGGCAGGGAGGCGGGCACGGCTTCGACGGCGGCGCGATCGCGCACGTCGAGTTCGTACGGCAGCAGCGCGTCGCCGAGCTCGTCGGCGAGTGCTTGCAGACGGTCCTTGCGGCGTGCAGTGGCGACGACACGATGGCCGCCCTTGACGAACGAGCGGGCGATGGCGGCGCCGAATCCGGCCGACGCTCCTGTGACAAACACGATCATTGCAGTTCCCTGGTCGGTAAGAGACAAAGGCCCAAAGCCTACTTCCAATGGCACGCTGCGGCAAGGATGCACGAGCCGGATCGGCGGCTGCCGCGGCGGCGCGCAACGGGTGCGCGGCGCGACCGGCGCGCTTTCCTCAGATGGTTGCGCAGCGGGGCCGCCAAACCGTCCGGAGGCCCCGCCAGCGGCCGCCGGAGCACCCGCAAGCCGGTTGCCTATTCGGGCCTCTTCCAATACACTAACGCGCTCGACCCTGCGTGACTGGCGATAGAACCGAGTCGTCCGACTCAGCCGATTCAACCAATCGGGTTCAAGGTGGAACAACCCACCGTGAAGCGCAGGGGGCCGTTTTGCCGTTCGCCTGGGCAGCCGTGAACCGCGCGCATTAATCTGCGCTGACGGTGGCTGGCTCGCCTCGCGTGTGCGGCGACTCTCCACTCGCCACGTCAGGGCAAGCCTCGCCGCCCAAAGCGCTGCGTACCCCGCTGTGTACCCTCTACGCAGGATTCGGCGCACGATCCGGTCAACCTGAAAACACTCAACGGAACCCGTATGTTTGACAGAGCCCAAAGCACCATCGCCAACGTCGATCCTGAACTCTGGAAGGTCATCGAGCAGGAAAACCGCCGTCAGGAAGAACACATCGAACTGATCGCGTCGGAAAACTACACGAGCCCGGCCGTGATGGCCGCGCAAGGCTCGCAACTCACGAACAAGTACGCCGAAGGGTATCCGGGCAAGCGCTATTACGGCGGCTGTGAATACGTCGACGTTGCCGAGCAGCTGGCAATCGACCGCGTGAAGCAGCTGTTCGGCGCCGAAGCCGCGAACGTGCAGCCGAACTCGGGCTCGCAGGCGAACCAGGGCGTGTTCTTCGCGATGCTCAAGCCGGGCGACACGATCATGGGCATGAGCCTCGCGCACGGCGGCCACCTCACGCACGGCTCGCCGGTGAACATGTCGGGCAAGTGGTTCAACGTGGTCAGCTACGGCTTGAACGAAGCCGAAGACATCGACTACGACGCCGCCGAGAAGCTCGCGCAAGAACACAAGCCGAAGCTGATCGTAGCGGGCGCGTCCGCGTTCGCGCTGCGCATCGATTTCGAACGCATGTCGAAGATCGCGAAGTCGGTCGGCGCGTACTTCATGGTCGACATGGCGCACTACGCCGGTCTCGTCGCCGCGGGCGTTTATCCGAACCCGGTGCCGCACGCCGATTTCGTCACCACCACCACGCACAAGAGCCTGCGCGGCCCGCGCGGCGGCGTGATCCTGATGAAGGCCGAGTTCGAGAAGCCGATCAACTCGGCGATTTTCCCGGGCATCCAGGGCGGTCCGTTGATGCACGTGATCGCCGCGAAGGCCGTCGCGTTCAAGGAAGCGCTTTCGCCGGAATTCAAGGCGTATCAGCAGCAGGTCGTCGAGAACGCGCGTGTGCTTGCTGAAACGCTGGTCAAGCGCGGTCTGCGCATCGTGTCGGGTCGCACCGAAAGCCACGTGATGCTGGTCGACCTGCGCGCGAAGAAGATCACCGGCAAGGCTGCGGAAGCGGCACTCGGCGCGGCACACATCACGGTCAACAAGAACGCGATCCCGAACGATCCGGAAAAGCCGTTCGTGACCTCGGGTATCCGCCTCGGTTCTCCTGCCATGACCACGCGCGGCTTCGGCGTGAAGGAAGCCGAGCAGGTCGGCAACCTGATCGCCGACGTGCTGGACAACCCGGAAGATGCCGCGACGATCGAGCGCGTGAAGGTTCAGGTGGCCGATCTTACCAAGCGCTTTCCGGTCTACGGCTAAACCATGCATTGCCCCTTCTGCCGCCATGCCGATACGCAAGTCGTCGACTCGCGCGTATCCGAAGACGGCGCGACGATCCGCCGGCGCCGCCGCTGCCCGGCCTGTGACAAGCGTTTCACGACGTATGAGCGGGTCGAGCTGGCGTTGCCGTCGGTCGTCAAGAAGGACGGCACGCGCACGGAATTCGATCGCCGCAAGATCGTCGCGAGCATGCAACTGGCGCTGCGCAAGCGCCCGGTTGCGGTGGACGCGATCGAAGCGGCTGTCGCCCGTATCGAGTATCAGCTGCTCGGCAGCGGCGAGCGCGAGGTGCGTAGCGAGCGCCTCGGCGAACTCGTGATGAACGAGTTGCGCGCGCTCGACACGATCGCTTACGTCCGTTTCGCTTCCGTGTACCGGCGCTTCGAAGACGTCTCCGAATTCGAGGACGTGATCGAGGAATTCCGCCGCGCCTCTTCCCCGCCCAAGCCTTCCCGCAAGCGCTGAGCGCACGCGTGTCGCAGCTGAGCTGCGGTCATTCGCATCCATCGCCTCGCGCATTTCGCGCTTTTTTTCACGCATCGCTTCTCCCGCCTCCGTGATCGATCGTCACGTGCATTGTTGCGCGCGCTAACGTCTGAATGCCACCTGGCCATTCGGACGATGGTCGGCGCGCTCGCAAATCGCTAGATTGGCTGCATCCGTTCGTAACGCTCAGGGATGCAGATGAAATTCCAGGGGATTTGCCGGCCATCGCGCGCCGGTTTCACACTCGTCGAAACGCTGGCGGTGATAGCGCTCGTGATGCTGATGGCCGTGATGGCGGTGCCGTCGTTCGCCGCATGGCATATGCGCGATCAGGTCGACGCGCGCTCGAAGGCGCTGCTGTCCACGTTCGCCTACGCGCGCAGCGAGGCGCTGCGGCGCGGTGCGCGCATCACGGTGTGCCGCGTCGATGCAGCGCGCGTCTGTCTCGCGTCGGGCCAAGCCTGCGCCGGCGGCATCGCCGACTGGGCCTGCGGCTGGGCCGTATTCGCCGAACGTGGCGGCAAGCCGTCGTTGTTGCGCGCGCAGCCGGCGCTCGCGGCGGTGAGCATCGCCGGCGTGCAGACGGATATGACGTTCACGCCGCCGGCTGGGCAACTGATCGGCGCGTTTCGAAGTTTTGATATCGCGCCGCGAAGCCCATCGAAATCGATGCAGGGGAACTCGTGGCGGCGCTGCATCAGTGTCGCTGCAGGAGGTCGCGCGCGGATCTCGGAGGGCGCGTGCGGAGCGACGTCATGAGACAGCCCGCATTCAAGACCGGTTTGCGTGTGCACGCATCGAGATGGAATGGCAGCTCGTTGATCGAGGTGATGCTGGCGGTCGCGTTGGTCGCGGTGAGCGCGCTGGGTTTGATCGCGGTTCAGGTGTGGATCGCACGCGAAGCGCGCGCGATGACGCTGCGCGAGAGCGCCGCGTGGATAGCCGACTCGATTGCCGAAGCGACGCGCACGCCTTCCACGGGCGATGTCGCGCTCAATCAATGGCGCACCTGGGCGAGCGTTCTGCTGCCGCACGGCGACGCATCGATTGGCGAGAGCGGCGCGGTCGCGGCGGCGCGCGTGACGTGGGCGTCCGTGCGGGACCGGCCCGCTTTTGGCGATGCGAGCGCCCAGCCGGCAGAGCCTTGTGGCGACGTCGATGCACCGGCTGGATCGTCGTGTGTCGCGTTGGCGTTCGCGAAATGAAGCGGCCGCATTGCCCACTCGGTCATACGCTAATCGAATTCCTGATCGCGATGGCGCTCGGGTTGCTCGTGATCGCGGGCGCCGTGTCCCTTTACACGGCGCAGCGCAACGCGTTCGTGCAGGCGAGCAACGCGACCCGAATCCGCGAAGCGGGCTTGACCGCGCTGATGCTGATCGGCCAGCAATTGCAGATGGCCGGCTTCGTCCCTGCCGATGTCATTGGCTACAACGCGGCGCCTGCGCTATTCGGCTGCTCGGGCGGTCGTCCGACCGGCGCCGACGACAGCCTCGCTTGCACCGCCTTGAGCACCGGCTCGGATGGCGTCGCGATCCGTTACGTCGCAGACGTCGTATCGACATGGCCATCGTCGAGCGGTCAGGTCACCGACTGTGTCGGACAGGCCGTCAAAAGCAGCGACGCGGTCCTTGGCGATGAGGGCGCGCCGGTGGTCAATCGCTACTTCGCCAACGTCAGCGGCTCGACCGGCGAGCCGGAGCTTTACTGCGTGGGCAGCGGCAACGCGGGGTCCGCGCAGCCGCTGATCGAAGGCGTCGAGCGCGTGCGGTTGCGCTACTGGCTGGACGGCGCGGCGGGTGCGGTGAATGCGTCGGCCGTGGCGGCGGATCAATGGGCGAACGTCGTTGCGGTCGATGTCTGCGTGCTGGTGCGCGGCGCGCCGCAAGGACAGCGTTCGAAGTACATCGACTGCGATGGCGTGAGTACACTCGGTACCGACCTGCGGCCTCGACAGGTGTTTTCCCGCCGCGTTGCGCTGCGTAATCGCGCGGAGGCGTCGTCGTGATGGATCGCGGCACAGCAACGCAACGCGGCCGCGCGTACGACATATGCGGCGGGCCAGGCGGAACAGCGAAACACTTAGGTCGGCGAAATTGTCAGGGCGGTGCCCGACGGGCGCATCAACGCGGCGTCGTGCTAGCCATCGTGCTGTTGATCTCGGCCATGATGCTCGCCACGTCCGCGATATGGTTCGAAACATCGCTCGCGGCCGCTCGCGCGGCGACCAATGTGCGCGACTATCTGCAGGCTTTCCACGCGGCGGATTCGGCGCTGACCTGGTGCGAGCGCAACGTGCTATCGGCAAGTGGCGACGCGCGCGATGCACCGCTCACATCCGGCGAGCCGACTCAATGGAGGCTTGAAACCGCTTTCGACGCAGGCGCCATCACGCCTGTGGCGCAATGGCCGGGATCGTCGCGCGCGCCGCAATGCCTGATCGAGCCTTGGCGTCTCGCGAGTCGACCCAACGCCAGCGCTTATCTGCTGACCGCGCGCGGCTTCGGGCGGAGCAGCGAGTCGCAGATCTGGTTGCAGATGGAGGTCGTGACCGAAGATGGCGCGATCGAACGTCATTGGCGGCGCGTTGCAGCAAGACCATTCTGAGGAACGCACCGACTGGACACGTATGAAAAGGCCGAACACATCCGCATTCACGCTGCTCGAACTCGTGATCGCGCTCGCGATTGCCGCCACGCTCGCCGCGTTTGCGATCCCTTCGTATCGCAGCCACATTGCGCGCACGCATCGCATCGATGCGGCGTCGGCGTTATATCGGGCTGCGCAATTCGTCGAGGCCGCGGCGAGCGATGGCGTGCCGGCCTTGCCACCGGGTATCGATCAGGCGCCGCAGTTCGGCGCCCCGGTGTATCGAGTGCGCGTGCTGCCCGCGGACGACACGAACGGCGGCTATTCGATCGAAGCGGCGCCCGCGGAAGCGGGCCCGATGCGCGACGACCCGTGCGGCACGTTCACGCTGGATGCGACGGGTCAGCGAGGCAATAGAAACGATGCGAGCGGCGCGATGCCCACGAGCAGCGAATGCTGGAATACCAGTTAGCGGGTGATTGAAGTCCGACACGCGCAACCTTGCGAGCGGGAGGTCCGATAGATCGCTGCCACTCGCAGCGGCCACGACCTCAATAGCCGCTTCGCAACGAATCGTCCTGCGCCGCCGGCGACTGCGCCGTAGCGGAAGCCGCCGCGGCCGCCCGCGCCGCCGCCGACTCGTTCTTCATCTGTTGCCAGATCCGGAACGCTTCCCACGCGCCGAGCGCAAGGCTGCCCCACTTGAGCACGGGCTTAGCGCTCGCGACGACCCTCGCGCGCAGCGGTTTGGCGAGCAACAGCGAAGCGATCGAGCTGATGAACGGGTACTGCTTGAGCAACGCGCCGATCGTGCCCGCGTTGAGCACGCTCGCCTTTGGCCCTTTACCGACGCGCACGCCGCCAAAGCCGGGGATCACGAACCTGAGCCAGCTGAAATGCGTGACGGCCTGGCGCAGTTCGAAGGTGGCCCGTGCAAGCTCGACGCGCTCGACGTCCGCCCGCACGAGCAGCAATTCCTTGCGCAGCGCCCGCAGATGCGGCGCGCTCAGATCCTTCGACGGATGGCGCTTGTTACGAAAGGCGGTATCAGGACGGGAGGGGCTCATGGCGTGTCGGCGGCAGTGAGGGTGAGGCGATGGATCGGATGCAGACGAACTTTCCCATCAGTCGCGGCTGCGAAACGCTTCGCGATCCTTTTCGAACTCCGCGATGGTCGTTTCGAATACCATCGGCGCGTTGCGCAAACCGCTGCGCGCCTTCAGCGCACAGGCGAGCCCGGCAATCGCGTAGACCGCGGTGATGCCGGCAAGCGCCTGCCATCGGTAGGTGTCCCAGAAGGCAATGGCGACGAGTGCGGTCAACGCGATCAAGGCCATCGTGGCGAGCATCGTCGCGGCAAGACCGAGAAACAGCACGCCGAGCAGGCGGTCTTTTTCCTCGGCGAGTTCGATGCCCACCAGTTCGAGCCGTGTTTGCAGGATCGCAAACACGGAACTGAGAATACGGCGCAACGGGCTGCGTTCTGCGCGCTGCGAGTGTGTTTCGGTCGTCATGGCTGTGGGCGTTGCGCGTGAGGGCCTGGCCGGCGCGTGCGCGCCAGCAGAAGGGGACCGGCGAGGCTCGCGCCGGTCCGCCCGTGTCGCCGGTGCGCCGGACATGCCTGCTCCGGCGGCCTCACCGGCCTTTACTTGCGATTGATCAGCAGACCGACCACCACGCCGATGCCCGCGGCGATGCCGATCGACGCCCACGGATGCTCGTGCACGTAGTCGTCGGTGGCGCGAGCGGCCTTCTTGCCTTTTTCGACGACCACGACCTGAACGTCGGCTGCCTTTTCTTTCGCCTGCTTCAGGCGCGTCAGCGCGGTTTCGCGCAGTTCCGACGCGCGTTCGCCGGTAGCGCTCGCGGCCTGTTTCAGCAGGTCTTCAGCGTCCGCGAGGACGGTTTTGATATCCGACATCAATCTCTCCTTGTTGACTTCCGACATTGACAGCTCCCTTTGTCTCACGCTACGCGTAAATCGTAACCAAAGAAACGGTCGCTGGCGAGCATAGTGCCGGTTGCATGCCGCCGCTGCACGATTCGTTCCCGCCAGCGCGTGGCGTCAAGACACCCGTTTGAGGGCACTCTGCTCCAGACCGGTATCTGGATTGAGTTGATCTGTCCCGCAAAGTTTCCGTCAAACGGGAGAAAATTACAAAAACACATAAAGTACTGACGCGATGTTGGTTCGCCATGTACCACCGCGGCCTTATGCTTTATCGTGACTGGCCGCCGCGGGCGCACGCCCGCGACCTTATCCGGATACCTTCCGAATACCTACAGGAGATGCACTATGAGTCTACGTCTTGGCGACATTGCGCCGGATTTCGAACAGGAGTCGAGCATTGGCCGCATCAGGTTTCACGAGTGGCTCGGCAATAGCTGGGGCGTGCTGTTCTCGCATCCGGCCGACTTCACGCCGGTCTGCACGACCGAGCTGGGCCTGACCGCGAAGCTCGCGGGCGAGTTCGAAAAGCGCAACGTGAAGACGATCGCGTTGTCGGTCGACAGCGCGGAGTCGCACAAGGAGTGGATCAAGGACATCAACGAGACGCAGGCTGCCAACGTCGGTTTTCCGATTCTCGCGGACGGCGATCGCAAGGTCTCCGGGCTGTACGACATGATTCACCCGAACGCGAACGAAACGTTCACGGTGCGCTCGCTGTTCGTCATCGATCCGAACCGGAAGGTGCGTCTGATCATCACGTACCCGGCGAGCACCGGCCGCAACTTCGACGAAGTGCTGCGCGTGATCGATTCGCTGCAACTGACCGACAGTCACTCGGTCGCGACGCCGGGCAACTGGCAGCAGGGCGATGACGTCGTGATCGTGCCGTCGCTGAAGGACGAGGAAGTCATCAAGCAGAAATTCCCGAAGGGCTACAAGGCGTTGCGTTCGTACCTGCGCCTGACGCCGCAGCCGGACCGGTAAGCGGCGCGGCATGAACCAAAAAGCCGGTTCGAAGGAACCGGCTTTTTTGCATTATCGATACACCAGCATCGGAATCAGAAGAACGCCTGAATACCGGTCTGCGCACGGCCGAGGATCAGCGCGTGAACGTCGTGGGTGCCTTCGTAGGTGTTGACGACCTCGAGGTTCACCAGATGACGCGCGACGCCGAACTCGTCCGAAATGCCGTTGCCGCCGAGCATGTCGCGCGCGAGGCGGGCGATGTCGAGCGCTTTGCCGCACGAATTGCGCTTCATGATCGAGGTGATTTCGACCGCGGCCGTGCCTTCGTCCTTCATGCGGCCGAGGCGCAGTACGCCTTGCAGCCCGAGCGTGATCTCGGTCTGCATGTCGGCGAGCTTCTTCTGGATCAGCTGGTTCGCGGCGAGCGGCCGGCCAAATTGCTTGCGATCGAGCACGTACTGACGCGCGATGTGCCAGCACGCTTCAGCCGCGCCGAGCGCGCCCCAGGCGATGCCGTAGCGCGCCGAGTTCAGACACGTGAACGGACCGCGCAGGCCGCTGACACCCGGCATGATGTTCTCTTCCGGCACGAACGCTTCGTCGAGCACGATTTCGCCGGTGATCGACGCTCGCAGACCCACCTTGCCGTGGATCGCCGGTGCCGACAGACCCTTCCAGCCCTTCTCGAGAATGAAGCCGCGGATGTTGTCCTTGCCGTCTTCCTCGAGCTTCGCCCATACGACGAACACGTCGGCGATCGGCGAATTGGTGATCCACATCTTCGAGCCCGACAACGAGTAGCCGCCATCGACCTTCTTCGCGCGCGTGACCATGCTGCCCGGATCGGAGCCGTGGTTCGGCTCGGTCAGGCCGAAGCAGCCGATCCACTCGCCGCGCGCGAGCTTCGGCAGATATTTTTCCTTCTGCGCGTCCGAGCCGAATTCGTAGATCGGCACCATCACCAGTGACGACTGCACCGACATCATCGAGCGATAGCCGGAGTCGACGCGTTCCACTTCACGCGCGATCAGCCCGTACGCGACATAGTTCAGACCGGGGCCGCCGTACTGTTCGGGAATCGTCGGACCGAGCAGGCCAAGCTCGCCCATTTCGCGAAAGATCCCGATATCGGTCTTTTCGTGGCGGAACGCCTCCAGCACGCGCGGCAGCAGCTTGTCCTGCGAGTAAGCCGCAGCAGCATCGCGCACCATACGTTCGTCTTCGGTGAGTTGCTGATCCAGCAGCAACGGGTCTTCCCAGTGAAACTGCGCGGCTACGGCCATGACGTATCTCCTGATTTCTCGCTCAGAACCCGCTTGACTAGAGTTCCGCTTTGCGAAACAATGTTTTGCAAATGACGCCCGAGTGTATCACCCTATGACGCCGCCATCCACTTTCTCCGCTTCGCTCGACGAACGCAAATTCGTCGTCGCCCTTGCTCGCGGGCTGGACCTGTTGCGCGCGTTCCGGCCAGGCGAGACGATGCTCGGCAATCGGGATTTCGTCGAACGCACGGGTTTGCCGAAGGCAACCGTGAACCGGCTCGCCTACACGCTGACCGTGCTCGGCTATCTGCGGCTGGACGAAAGACACGGCAAATATGCGCTCGACGCGGGCGTGCTGTCGCTCGGTTTCGCGCTGCTGTCGGGCACCGACATGCTCGAACTGGCACGCCCGCACCTGCGCAGCCTGGCGCGCGAGGTCGGCGCGGCGGTCTCGCTCGGGTGCCGGGACGGGCTCGACATGGTGTATCTGGAGACGATTCGCAGCGAAACCGCATTGACGCTCGGCCTGGCATCCGGCTCGAAACTGTCGATGCTGACGAGCTCGATGGGCCGCGCCTATCTCGCCGTGCAGCCGCCCGACGCGCGTACCGCGTTACTCGCGGAACTGAAAAAAGCGGCTGGCAGAGTGGGGGCGATGCTCGTCGCCGAAGCCGAACAGGAGATCGCCGCGTTCGCGACCGAGCGATGCTGCTACTCGTTTCGTGCGTGGCATGACGACGTGAACGCAGTCGCGGTGCCGTTTCGCGAGCCGCGCGAAAACCGCTGGCTCGTGCTCAGCTGCAGCGGGCCGGCGTCGTCGATGGGGGAGGAAGTGTTTCGCGAGAATGTCGCGCCGCGCCTGAAGGCGCTCGCGGCGCGGCTGGGGGAGCCGGGCTGAGGTAATGCCGGGGCGCCCCGGCTAACCGGGCCCCCACCGTGTCACGCCGCCCGGTCGTGATAATGCGCGTTGAATAATGGCCCTTGCACGAACCGCACGTCGTACTGCTGTAGCGCGGAGAATTGCGCCTCATCCATCACGCGATTGAAAATCAGCGGCACCCGCAGCCGGCCCGCGTAGCCGACGAGCGGCTTCACGGTCGCGTCGCGCAATGCGGCCGCCGCATCCATCTTGATGAAGTCGAGCCGCGCGGTTTCGGATACCGACAGGATCTGCCCCGCGTTCGACAGATTGCCCGCCACCTTGAACCCATAGTGCTGATAGCTGCGCGTCAGATAGCCCAGGAACGTCTTGTGTGCGACCGCCGCCGCCGGCAACTCGATCACGATGCGCGTCGGACTCAAATTGAACGAGGTCAGCACGCTCGAAAAATGCCGGCCGTGGTCGTACTTCACGCTCTTCAACAGCCTCTCGTGCACCCGCAAAAACAGCAACCCATGCCGCTGCGGGCCGAAGAAGTTGATTGCGTGCAGCGCGCGCGACATGCGGTCTAGCGCGACCAGTTGCTGATCGTCGGCGATGTTGTCGAACGGATCGAACACCTCGAATGGCGGCGCGTCGAGCCGGTGCGTGACCGCCTGAAAGCCGAGCTCATCACCGAAGCGGTCGACCCCTTCCGCGCCGCATGACAGCGACTGCGCAAGCCCGTGCACGCTGATGTCGAAGATCGGCTCGTAGGCACTCGTGAGCTCGATGCCATCGAAATGTGCGAGCGCGATGCCGGCGTGCCCGCCTTGTCCCATTGCCAGATGCTCGCCGAGAAACGGGTGATGAGCGGCGCGGGCGATCAGATCGGGGATGGTCGGCGAAATCATGAAGGCAAATGAAAGGCGACGATGAACGCGCACCGGGCGCGTGGCAGCGCGACGCGATGGCCGCATTCACTGATGGTAGCAGTACGCGCCCTGCGCAGATTAACAAAATGCTCATATCGTTATTGGCCTCACGCTTATCGGCCGGGGCTGAGCGCGGAATGACGAGGTTCGCCGGCGTGTTTCCGAGGGTATACGTTAGTTTCACTATTCATAATTCGTTTTACTATTCGTAAAACACAATTTTAGCCAGCCTGAGGGGACGACCCAATGCTGATCGCGTTGAACTGGTCGAATGCCGCGCTGTTTCATGCGGCGGCGCTGCCGGTGCTGTGCTCGGCGCTGCTGGTGGTCGTGCTCGCCGGTGCGACGCGGCAACCCAGCCGCGCGGCCGAAGCGGAGCCGGCCTGAGCCTGACTGCAAAGATCACGTATCAACCGGGAAAGAATCGGGCAACTCGCGGAGAACCTTGTATGGATACCTCAACACGTACGCCGGCCGACGAATGCCTGCGTCCTGAAATCGAGCCCGGCTATCAGTCGGGTTTCGCGAATGAATTCGCGACCGAGGCATTGCCGGGCGCGCTGCCGACCGGTCGCAATTCGCCGCAACGCGCGGCCTATGGTTTGTATGCCGAACAGATTTCGGGCACGGCGTTTACGGCGCCACGCGGTCACAACCGTCGCTCGTGGCTGTACCGGATTCGTCCGGCGGCCATGCACAAGCCGTTCACGTCGATGCCGTCGGAGCGGCTCGTCGCGAACTTCGCCGAGGTGCCGCCGACGCCGCCGAACCAACTGCGCTGGGACCCCCTGCCGATGCCCAGCGAACCGACCGATTTCATCGACGGCTGGGTCACCATGGCGGGCAACGGCTCGGCCGAAGCGATGAGCGGTTGCGCGATCCATCTGTACGCGGCGAACCGCTCGATGCACGATCGCTTCTTCTACAGCGCCGACGGCGAACTGCTGATCGTGCCGCAACAGGGGCGCCTGCATATCGCGACCGAAATGGGCCGAGTCGATGTCGAGCCGTTCGAGATCGCGGTGATTCCGCGCGGCGTGCGCTTCGCGGTCGGCCTGCCGGACGGCAGCGCGCGCGGGTATATCTGCGAGAACTTCGGCGCGTTGCTGCGTCTGCCGGAACTGGGGCCGATCGGCTCCAACGGTCTCGCGAATCCGCGCGATTTCCTGACGCCGCACGCCGCGTACGAAGACCGCGAAGGCGCATTCGAACTCGTCGCGAAGATGAACGGCAAGCTGTGGCGCGCGGACATCGGCCATTCGCCGCTCGACGTGGTCGCATGGCACGGCAACTATGCGCCGTACAAATACGACCTGCGCCGCTTCAACACGATCGGCTCGATCAGCTTCGACCATCCGGATCCGTCGATCTTCCTCGTGCTGCAATCGCAAAGCGACACGCCGGGCGTCGATACGATCGACTTCGTGATCTTCCCGCCGCGCTGGCTCGCCGCCGAAGATACGTTCCGGCCACCCTGGTTCCATCGCAACGTCGCGAGCGAGTTCATGGGCCTCGTGCATGGCGTCTACGACGCGAAGGCCGAGGGCTTCGTGCCCGGCGGCGCGAGCCTGCACAACTGCATGACGGGCCACGGCCCGGACGCGGACACGTTCGAGAAGGCGTCGCATCTCGATACCTCGGTGCCGAAGAAGGTCGACGACACGATGGCCTTCATGTTCGAGACCCGCACGCTGATCAAGCCGACGCGCTTCGCGCTCGAAACCGCGCAACTGCAGGCGCATTACTACGAGTGCTGGCAAGGCCTCAAGAAACACTTCAATCCGGAGCAACGATGAACGCGGTGAACGATCTCCAGGCGACGCTCGATGCGTCGCGCAAGAGCTGGATCGAGTCGGCCAACGACCCGGCTGGCGACTTCCCGATCCAGAACCTGCCGTTCGGCATTTTCAGCGACCGTGGCAACGACGCGCGTCGCGTGGGCGTCGCGATCGGCGATCGGATCGTCGATCTCGCCGGATTGCAGGCCGCGGGTCTGCTGAGCGTGCCGGCGCACAACGTGTTCGCGCGCGATGCGCTGAACGATTTCATCGCGCTTGGCCGCGACGTGTGGCGCAGCGTGCGTATCCAGCTGAGCCAACTGCTCACGCGCGACACTGCGACGCTGCGCGACGATGCCGCGTTGCGCGCGAAGGTGCTCGTGCGCGCGGCCGATGCGCGTCTGCATCTGCCGGTGCAGATTCCGGGCTACACGGATTTCTATTCATCGAAGGAACACGCGACCAATGTCGGCGCGATGTTCCGCGATCCGAAGAATGCGCTGCTGCCGAACTGGTCGGAGATGCCGATCGGCTACAACGGACGGGCGTCGTCGGTGGTCGTGAGCGGGACGCCGGTGCGTCGTCCGAATGGTCAGCTGAAGTTGCCCGACCAGGAGCGCCCGGTGTTCGGCGCGAGCCGCAAGCTCGATATCGAACTGGAGACGGGTTTCATCATCGGCGGCGGCAATGCGCTGGGCGAGCCGATCGCGTGCGAGGATGCGGAGGCGCACATTTTCGGCATGGTGCTGCTGAACGACTGGAGCGCGCGCGACATCCAGCAATGGGAATACGTGCCGCTCGGCCCATTCAATGCGAAGACCTTCGCGACGACGATCTCACCGTGGGTCGTCACACTCGATGCGCTCGAACCCTTCCGCGTCGCGCAGCCGGTGCAGGAGCCGGAGCCGCTCGCCTATCTGCGGCATCGAGGAAAGCATGCGTTCGACATTCACCTCGAAGTGACATTGCGTGCGCAACCCGCGCGGCAAGCGAGCACGATCGCGCGGACCAACTTCAAATACATGTACTGGACGATGGCGCAGCAGCTCGCGCATCACACGGTGGCGGGCTGCAATACGCGGGTGGGCGACCTGATGGGCTCGGGGACGATCAGCGGGCCGACCGAGGATTCGTACGGCAGCCTGCTGGAGCTGACGTGGAACGGCAAGAAGCCGCTGGCGTTGAAGGAGGGCGGCACGCGCACGTTCATCGAGGACGGCGATGAGTTGACGCTCGTCGGCTGGTGCCAGGGCGACGGGTATCGCGTGGGGTTCGGCGCGTGTGCCGCAGAGATTCTGCCGGCGCGAGGGTGAGCGCGCGGCAGTCACGATGAGCGAGGGCCGGAGCGGTATGCCGGCCCTCTTCGTTTGTGCGAGACCTTGGGCGTACCGGGTCGAAATGAATCGGCGCGTCGTCCGCTTCACCCACCCAGCAACCCGAATACGGCCACCCCATTCGTCGTGCCGACATACACCTTGCCGTTTGCGATCAATGGTGTGATGAACTTGTTGCCCGTGCCGAACTGATCGCGCGTGCCCATCTGGTTGCTGTTGTACAGCTCGTTGAGCGTGATGGGGTCGAACGCATGCAAGGCCGCGACGGTGCCGTTTTCGGCGGCCCACACGATGCCGTTCGTGGTGCCGTTCGCCGAGATGCTCGGCGTCGTCCCGGGATAGGCGAACGTCATCGCGCTTTGCGCGGTCGGTGTGATCGACAGCTTCGCGTTGGTCACGGTGAACGCCTTCAGATGATCGCCGACCGAGCCGAAATACACGCGCCCATTGAAATAGGCGGGCATGCCGAACTCGCCGCCGGCCAGCTGCGCGGGAATCTCCTGATAGATGTTGTCGGCCGCCGGGTTGAACTTGCCCATCGAGTCGCGATTCAGCACGTAGATGGTGCTGTCCTTGCCCGCGCCGAGCGTCAGATGCTGTACGGTGCCGTTCGCGTCGGTCAGGTCCGGCAGCACCAGTGCGCCGCCGGAGCCGAGGTCGATGTCGTCGTGGGCCTCCTGCACGACGTTCGTCATCGCGAAGTAGTCGGCCACCGACAGGCCTCCCGCCGTGCCGAGCTTCAGGAACGTATTGCCGAAATCCTTGCTGGCGGGGAAGCCGCTCGACGTCATCGTCGTGTCGAACGTGCCGTTGGCATCGAGCAGATAGATCGACGAGCCGTCCGACGCCGGTCCCGCGCCGCTCATCCAGATCGCGCCGCCGATGCCGTTAGGCGTCAGGTTGAGCACGGTGGTCTGCTGCAAGGTGTCGGCGCCGTAGCCCATGATCCAGCCCGTATAGCCGCCGTCGTCGCAGTGCGAGGTCCACGTCGTGTAGACCGTGTTGCCGAGCAATAGCAGCCCCGCGCGCTCCGCGTACAACGACGTGGTGAACGGCACGACGCCGTTCGTATTACCCGCGCCGCTGCCTGGGTAAGAGGCGGCGACTTCGGCGGGACCGTTCAGCAGCTCGGCGCCGGTCGCGAGGTCGAGCGCGTGAATGCGATGATGGTAGCCGCCGGCCGCGTCCTTCGACATCGCGACGACGTAGATCGTGCCGTGCGTGCCGCGCGAACGGTCGATCACCGGTGTCGAGGTGATGCCGATGGTGTTCACGATCTGGCTGCAGCCGAGGTCGTCGCTCGGGGTTTCGCCGGTGCCGAGTGTGCGCACCTGCCACAGGGTCGCGCCGGTGTCGGCATCGAATGCGTACACACTGTCGTTCTCGGTCGCGACGTACAGCACGTTGTGCGTGCCGCCCGCGATCGCCAGCGCAGCGACGAATAGCGGCTGCGCGTCGACCTTGCCGTCGACGCTAAAGAAGCCGACCTTGCCGAACGTCGAAGCCGCCACGTTGGCGGGCGTCAGCGTGGTTTCGCCGAGGTTCTGGCCGGTGCGCGCGATGTCGTCGTGATAGGTGAGCACGTCGTGCACGGCTGCCGCCGATGTGCCGCCCATCGGGGTGCCCGCGCCGCTGCCCGAGCCGCCGGTGCTACCGGTGGTGGTGCCACCGCTGGTGGTGCTGCCGCCGCTCGCTGCGGCCGGGGCCGATGCGCCGGACGCGCCGCTGCCGCCGACGCCTACGCTCGCGCCCGTCGGGGCACTGCTGTCTCCGCCTCCGCCGCCTCCACAGTTCGCCGCGACGATCGCGGCTACCGCGATCGCCGTGCCCAACAGGCTGGCACGGAGCAACAGGCGCATCGAGACCATGGCGGACTCCCCGTTGCTTGCGGCGGCGCCACGAAATATGGGCCGTTCGTCGAGTGTCCGCGCAACGTGGGTTGAGATTATCACCCTGCGTATAGATCGTAAAAGCCAGCAATTAGCGTCTATTCGTCAACTCGGCGCCCGCAGCGCGATCCGCCGACGCTCCCACAACGGCGCCGCCAGAAACGCGAGCGCCGCGCAGCCGGATCTGCGTGAGGCGCTTTTCCTCATCGACGCCGATCGCGAGCGCTGACGCAATACCGTACCAGTGAGATACGGTACCCCACGACAGATAAAGGGTGCCGTCGCGAGGCTCGTAACAGACCTCTGGCGCTCCCATGTCGTGCGCATGTCCGTGCGCGTCGAATTCTGACTCGATGTGCGGAGTTTCGTCGGTTGGGTCTGCGAGTTCGGACGTGCGGACGGTCCATCGCTCGGGATTCGTGTAAAAGTCCAATCCGATCAACCGGCGATGCTGATCGACAAGCATCGACAACGTGCCCGCCGTGAGGACATAAGAGGGCGCGCCAATGCGGAAACGCGCATCCAGCAAGTCGCTGAGATTGTTTTGCGGTTCCGGCAGCGAAGCCAAAGGTGGATATTTGACCTCACAGGTCAGCGTGGAGCTTTGTTCATCCCACCGCACGATGGCCGAAACGCCGGTGGCAGGGGGAGTCGTGTAGACGGTGGGATGCTTCATCGAAGAGGTTTATAGGCAAAGTGCAGAACGGTGTAATCGCTCTCTCGAACCATGACTTCGAGCCGGCCAGCTCACCCCGCCACCGCCACCCGCCGCTCGATCGACACCGACCACAACGTCAACAACAGCGCGCCGAGCGCGGTCGCGACGCCGACCCACGGCAGCGTCGTCAGCGGCGCGCCGGCGCCGATCGCCATGCCGCCGAGCCATGCGCCGGTCGCGTTGCCGAGGTTGAACGCCCCCTGATTCAGCGTCGACGCCAGATTCGGCGCGTGGCTCGCCCGATCGACGATCAGCATCTGCAGCGGCGGCACGATCGCGAATGCGAGCACCCCCCACACGAACACGGTCAGCATCGCCGGAGTGCGCGCGTGCATCGTGCCCGCGAACACGCACAGGATCACGACGATCGCCATCAGGAACGCGACCAGCGAGGGCATCAGCCGCCAGTCCGCGAGCTTGCCGCCGAGCGTGCTGCCGACCGTCAGGCCGAGGCCGAACAAGAGCAGCACTAGCGTGACCGCGTGCGGCGTGAAGCCGGTCACGTCTTCGAGAATCGGCGTGATGTAGGTGAAGGTCGAAAACAGGCTCGCCGACGCGAACACGCTGATACCGAGCACCATCAGCACCTGCGGGTTCTTCAGCACGCTGAATTCGCGCACGAGGCTCGCCTTGTGCATCTCGATCTTCGCGGGCAGACACACCGCGAGCGCGGCCGCCGCCAGCACGCCGATGCCGGTCACGGCCCAGAAAGTAGCGCGCCAGCCGACCGCCTGGCCGAGCGCGGTGCCGAGCGGCACGCCGAGCACGTTGGCGAGCGTGAGGCCGGTGAACATCAGCGCGATTGCCTGCGCGCGGCGATTCGGCGCGACGAGCCCGGCCGCGACCACCGAGCCGATGCCGAAAAACGCGCCGTGGCAGAACGCGGTGACGATGCGCGCGGCCATCAGCACCGCGTAGCCGGGCGCGATCGCGCACAGCAGATTGCCGACGATGAACACGCCGATCAGGCTCATCAGTGCCTTTTTGCGCGGCATGTTGGCAACCGCGATCGCGACGATCGGCGCGCCGATCGTGACGCCGAGCGCATACGCGGACACCAGCATGCCAGCCGCTGGAATCGACACGGACAGATCGCGCGCGACATCGGGCAACAGGCCCATGATGACGAACTCGGTGGTACCGATTCCAAACGCGGCAACGGCAAGGGCAAGCAGAGGCAATGGCATGGCGATGATGGGGTGTGACGCGTGAAGCGGCGCGAACAACGGGCGCCGGGCGGGCGATTCCGAAGGCGGAAACGCGGTCGCCGGCCAGGGAAAAACAGTAGGGGATTCTACCTAAGTCAAATCTGGCTTGCAGGCTGTCCGGAAAGCTGTTGCTTTTTGTGGAACGCGGCGGCGGGAGCCCGCGCCGCCGGGCGGCGTTCAGCGCCGCGCGAGGTTGCGCCCGAGTGCCGCGCAGCCCGCATCCGTCAGCGCTTCGACCACGTTGCTGCGATCGTCGGGCTTGAAGTCGGCGATCCAGATCACGCGGCAATGTGCGGACGTGTCGGCCACGACCTGCAGCGTCGCATGATGATGCTCGAAGCGCCCGCCGCCCACCGAGTAGGCGAGCCGCATGTGGGCATCGTCGACGGCAATCACGCGTTCCTCGACCACGGTGCCGTCGGCGAAGGTGACCCAGCGCAGGTCGCCTTCCATGCGCGCCGCGATCAGCACGCCCGCGAATACGCGGGCGACCCCGGCGGGATCGCGCAGCGCGGCCCACGCATCGGCCGCGGTGGTTGCCACGGCGATTTCCCGGTAGATCGTCGCCATCGCATTTCCTCCTGTTCGTTTCGGGCAACCCAGGTCTCGTGCGCGCGGGGGTGTCGCGACCGGCGATTGCAAACCTGTCACCGATCGCGCGGCGCCGTCTTATCCGCGATCCGCGTTGAACGTGTCGCCATGACGGCCCGCGCCGGACACAAAGCGCGCCGCGCCCGCCACGCCCTCGGCGAAGACCGCCGCGTAGCCGCCCGCGCCTTCGCGCCGCAATGCCTCGGCGAGATCGTCCAGCGTGCTGTTCTCGAGCGCGGAGCGACGATCGGCGAGCAGCGCCGCCTGCGGAAACGCGGCGAGCTCCGCGGCCAGTTGCTCGGCAGCCGCGCGCGCTTCGCCCTTCGGCACCACGCGGTTGGCGAGCCCGAACGAAAGCGCCTCGCGCGCATCGACCGCGCGGCCGGTCAGGATCAGATCGAGCGCACGCGACAGACCGATCAGTCGCGGCAGCCGGATCGTGCCGCCGTCGATCAGCGGAATGCCGACACGCCGGCAGAACACGCCGAGCACCGCATCTTCCTCGACGACGCGCAGGTCGCACATCGCGGCAAGCTCGAGCCCACCCGCCACCGCATAGCCGGCGATCGCGGCGATCACCGGCTTGCTGAAGCATGTGCGTGTCGGTCCCATCGGCCCCGGGCCGCTGCCGTCCGCGTGCAGCTCATTGCGGCGCGGCGCGTCGGCGAGCGCGCCTAGGTCCGCGCCCGCGCAAAATGTGCCGCCCGCGCCGAACAGCACGGCCGCGTGCCACGCCGGCTCGGCCTCGAAGCGGCTGAACGCAGCGCTCAACGCCTCGGCCACCTGCCGATCGACCGCATTGCGCCGCGCGGGCCTCTCCAGCACGATCGTAGCGACGCCGTTGCCGTCATTCGACTCGATTCGCACATGGTTATTAAAATATTGGAAGGCTATCATCGTTATCTATACCTGAAGGGTATCTGAAGCTCCCTGTTTGCCTGTCGATCAGGCAGTGTTGCCATGCGCTCATGCAGCGTAATTAATCCGGTAGGCTGTCATGTTTCCGTCACGTCCGGCTCGTAGCGTTAGCGCTCTATTAATGCTCTGGCGTCCTGCCGCCAGCTTGCCGAGCCTGCCTTTGTCCCTGCCTTTGCCCAATTCATCGCCGGCCCCCGCCCCGGGCTACGCCGAAGCTGTCTGGATCGTGCCGTTGCACGAGCATGCGTGGTACGACCATGTGCGTCTGAAGCGCGTCTTCGTCGCCGACGGCACACGTCACCAGGTCGTGCTCGTCGATCTGCGCAAGCTGCTCGTGTGCGCGGATCGCGACAACACCGATTACGTGCTGAAGCCGGTCGCCGAATGGCACTCGGGCAAGGTCCGCGGCATTCGCGAGTTTCTCGATCCCGACAGCCCGCGGATTCCGCAGATGCCCTACGTGACGATCTCCACGCGTCGCGCGCCGGGATTGCTCGGCTGGGTCGGCATCGAGCGCGAGGGGGTGGTGGCGTTTCGCAACGGCCAGCATCGCGCGCGCTATCTGGCCGAGGCGGGCGCGCGCTGGTGTCCGGTCGAAGTGCACGAGCGCGAGGCGGGATTGCTGCGTGAGCTGTGCGGCGCGGCCGATGATGCCCGCACCGCGATTCGCGCGACCCAGTCGGGCAGCGACAGCGACGTCTAACTTTCGCGGTCCGCGGCAATTCGCGTACGCCACGGTTATCACGGCTACCCCGCCTGCACGACGTTGCGCGGCGTGCCCGCCTGCCACGCCGCGATGTTCGCGAGCGTGGTCTGCGCGATCTCGGTCATCGCCTCGCGCGTGAAGAACGCCTGGTGCGCGGTGACGATCACGTTCGGAAACATCAACAGACGCGCGAGCACGTCGTCCTGTAGCGGCAGATTCGAATGATCCTCGAAGAAGATGCCGCCTTCTTCCTCGTACACGTCGAGCCCGAGATGGCCGAGCTGGCCGTCCTTCAACGCGCCGATCAGTGCGTTCGCCTCGACGAGCCCGCCGCGCCCGGTGTTGATCAGCATCGCGCCGCGCTTCATCTTCGCCAGCGCGGCGCGGTCGATCAGGTGATAGGTGTCGGGCAACAGCGGGCAATGCAGACTGACGACGTCCGATTCGGCGAGCAAGGTATCGAGCGGCACGTAGCGCGCGCCGAGCGCGAGCAGTTCGTCGGCCGGCGGCCCCGGATCGTAGGCGAGCACCTGCATGCCGAAGCCCGCCATGATGCGCGCGAACACCCGGCCGATGATGCCCGCGCCGATCACGCCGACCGTCTTGCCATGCAGGTCGAAGCCGAGCAGCCCATGCAGCGAGAAGTCGCCTTCGCGCGTGCGCGCGACCGCGCGCGGCAGGCGCCGGTTCAGCGCGAGAATCAGCCCGGCCGCATGTTCGGCGACCGCGTACGGCGAGTAGGCCGGCACGCGTGCGACCGGCATGCCGAGCCGCTCGGCCGCCGCGAGGTCGACGTGATTGAAGCCCGCCGAGCGCAGCGCGATCATGCGCGTGCCGCCCGCATGAAGCCGTTCGAGCGTGGCGGCGTCGACGCTGTCGTTGACGAACGGGCAGACCACGTCGTAGCCATGCGCGAGGATCGCGGTCTCGCTGTCGAGAGGGGATTCCTGGAAATGCAGTTCATAGCCATGCGCGGCATTGGCCTCGGTGAATGTATCGACGTCGTATTGACGACTGCTGAACAGGATCGTGCGCATATCGGGCTCCGAAGAAGCTGTTTCTCGATGTTAGGCGACTTCGCGAATGAAAGAGTAGGGTGATGTGGTGAACGCGGGTACCGCTCGCGCATGACGGCTGGCTACCTTGGCCAAAAAACTTGCGCGATCGCGCGGTTCGGTGAATGATCGGACGAACGGCCTCGAGCGGCGTGCCTGCCGCGAGGCCGTTCGTTCCTTTGCGCTTCACATTCATATACCGATCATGCCGACTTCAACCTCCACTACCGTTGCTTCGTCCGTCCCCTGTCCAATTGTCGAATCACTCGACGCGATCCTTCCCGAAGAACCGCTGCTGATGATGGGCGCCGGCCCCGTGCCGATTCCCGCCGCGGTCGCGAAGGCCAATGCGATCGTGATCAACCATCTGGGCGGCACGATGGCGAAGGTAGTGAACCAGGTGAAAACGATGGCGCGCTACGTGTTCCAGACGCAGTCGAAGTGGGTGCTCGGCGTCGCGGGACCGGGATCGGGCGCGATGGAGATGGCGATCTCCAATCTCGCGTGGGAAGGCACGCGCATGCTGTGCATCAAGAACGGCTTCTTCAGCGACCGCATGGGCGAAATGGGCCGGCGCGTCGGCGCGCGCGTGAGCATGCTCGAAGTCGCGGACCGCACGGTCGCGAGTCTCGACCAGATCGCCGACGCGCTGCGCCGCGAGCGTCCCGAGGTCGTCACGGTCGTGCAGGGCGAGACCTCGAACACCGTGTGGAATCATCATCTGAAAGACATCGCCGCGCTTGCGAAGGAAGCGGGCGCGCTCGTGATCGTCGACGCGGTCTGCACGCTGAGCACGATGCCGCTCGAAATGGATACCTGGGGCATCGACGCGGTGATCACCGGCGGCCAGAAGGGCTTGTCATCGATTCCGGGCGTGTCGCTGATTGCGTTTTCAGACGCCGCCTGGGCGCGCGTCAAAGGCCGCACGGCGCCCAATACGCACTGGTGCCTCGATGCGTCGCTGGCGGAAAACTTCTGGCACAACGCCGGGTATCACTACACGGCGCCGGTGTCGGGCGTGCTCGCGCTGCACGAGGCGCTGCGGCTCGTCTGCGCGGAGACGCTGGAGAAGCGCTTCGCGCGCCATCTGAAATGCTCGCTCGCGTTGCAACAAGGCGTCACCGCGATGGGCCTGCAACTGTATGCGCCGGAGAATTGCCGCCTGAATTCGGTGGTCGGCATCGACGTGCCGGACGGCCTCAGTCCCGCCGACGTCTGCGCGCATATCTCGCGGCAGCATCAGGTGGAAATCTCCGGCTCGTTCGGTCTGCCGATCGTGCGTATCGGCCAGATGGGCGAACAGTGCCGCGAGCACAACCTGTTTCGCACCGTGCATGCGCTGGGCCGCACGATGGTCGATCTCGGCGTCAACGTCGATCTGCCGGCGGGTGTCGCGGCGCTCGAGCGCGGCTTGAGCGAAGGTAAATAAGCATTTTTCCGATGCGCTACGAATAGCATTCGCAGCGCATATCTTTTGTGCGATCCAGCACTTTATAGTCGCATTAGAAAGTTTTTTCCCGCCATTATTGCGTTGCAATAAATTAATGCTTCGCAACCTTTTTACATAACAATGGCGAAATCTCCGAAACCCTTACGGAATAAGGCTCTGCGCCTTTCTAAAGGGTTTTCTTCCTTTCTTACTTTCTATTGTTCTCTGTGCGCCGGCGCACGTATCGAGATCAGGCCGAAACGTAAAGTAGGTCAAGGCAAGAGCAGCGCAATGCTCACGCTGCGGTAAATCGCAAGACCATGATTCGACACACGGCGCGTGCCAGGACGTGCCTGCCGCGCTCATGCATGCATGCCGCCGGAACCAAGCTTTAACGCCAAAGCGCCCCCGCGAGGCGACAAAAAAGGATTTCTATCCGATTCGATAATTCGATCGCGTGGAGTCTCGAAGACTGTCTTCGAGGGTCCACGCACGTACGAAGCAAGGATATCGACACTATGGCGAGCGCATACGACTCAGGTCAATCGGCAGGGGTTATCGTTGGAGCAGAGTTGAACGGACTGGGGGTGGCGCGATCGCTCGCGCAGGCCCGCGTTCCGGTTATCGCAGTCGATACGAGGACCCGCGCGGCGACGTGGTGCCGACACGTTCATGCGCATCAGGTAAAGAGTTTTGTCGGGAAAATATTCGTTGATGAAATGATCGAACTCGGCAAGCGGTTCGATCGTCTGCCAGTTCTGATTCTGACCGACGAAGACGCGGTGCATGCGGTGTCGGAAAATCGGGCGGCTTTGTCGCACTGGTATCGGTTCCGCTTGCCGGCCGACGACACCGTCAAGATGTTGTCGAGCAAGGCGCGCTTTCACGAATTCGCGCAGCGGCATGGCTTTCCGGTGCCGCGCTCGGTCGTGCTCGACAAGCTTGCCGACATCGAAAGGCTGGCCGAATTGCGCTACCCGTGCGTGCTGAAACCGGACGACAAGCGCAACGTGCTGCGCGGCGAGAAAGAACGCGCGGTGCGCGTCGACATGCTGCAGCATGCACGCGATCGCGCTATCGCGATGCTCGCGACGCCGGGTGGCATCATCGCGCAGGAGTGGATCGAGGGGCCTGACAGCAACATCCACTTCACGCTGTTCTATCGCGGCGCCGACGGCAACATGGTCAGCATGTTCACCGGCCGCAAGGTGTTGAGCTCGCCGCCGGGCGTCGGCAATACCGCGATCTGCGTGGCCGCGCCCGAAGCGCGCGGGACGCTCGAACCGCTGACGCGGCGCTTCGCCGAGCTGGCCGGTTTCGACGGCATGGGCAGCATCGAGTACAAGTGGGACGACAACTACAACGAGTTCGTGATGGTCGAGCCCACGGTCGGCCGCACGGACTGGCAGGAGGAGATCGCGACGCTGTGCGGCGTCAACATTCCGCTTGCCGCGTACCGCCATGAACTCGGCCTGCCATTGCCCGTCGAGCGCCTGAGCCGGCAATCGGTCGCGTGGCGCGCGACGTTTTCCGATCGGCCGCCGCCCGAATTGCTGAGCGAGCGCACGAAAATTTTCGATGGCTATTTCCGCTGGAACGATCCGTTCCCAGCGTTGCAGCACTATGTCGTGATGAATCCGCTGCGACGCATGAAGCGCAGCTGGAAAAAAGCGATCAGGGCGCCCGAGTCGCGTCAGGCCAAAGCCTGACGCTGGCAACGAAGCCGTTCCCCTGGAGACCAGCATGTCTTTGACCGATACCATCATCATTGGCGCGGGGCCATACGGGTCATCTCTTGCCGCGCATCTGAAGGCCGCCGGCGTGGATCACCAGATCCTCGGGGAACCGATGGGAGCGTGGCGCAACTACATGCCGCCCGGCATGCTGCTGCGCTCCGAGGCTTTCGCGTCGAGCCTGCACGCGCCGCGCAGCGGCTTTACCGTCGAAGACTACTGCCGCCTGACAGGGCTGCCTTACCAACCGCTCGGCATGGCGCTGCCGCTCGAAACCTTCGTCGAGTACGGGCTGTGGTTCCAGTCGAATCTGGTCGGCGAAATCCAGCCGGTCGACGTGCTCGCATTGCGCCGCGTCGGCGATCAGTTCCAGCTGTCGCTGAGCGACGGCCGCTCGCTCGCCGCGCGCAGAGTCGTGATCGCGCTCGGCCTGAAGGGCTTCGCGCAAACCCCGCCGGCGCTGCGGGACTTGCCGGCGCAATATGCGTCGCATTCGGAGCTGTATGGGAACCTCGAGTGGGCGCGCGGCAAGGACATTGCGATCGTCGGCGGCGGGCAGTCGGCGCTCGGGCTGTCCGCGCTGCTCAACGAACTCGGCGCGCGCGCACACGTGCTGATGCGCGAGAGCAGCGTGGTGTGGCACGAGCGGCCGCACGGCGGTCGCAACATCCTGTCGCGCATCAAGGGGCCCGACGCGGGACTGGGGCGCGGCTGGCGCTCGCTGTTCCTGTCCGAGTTTCCCGGCGTGTTCCACATGCTCGACCCGCGACGCCGCAAGCAGATCATGGAGCACACGTACGGCGCGTCCGGCGCGTGGTGGCTGCACGATCGCGTGGTCGGCAAGGTGCAGATCTCGCATCGCACCGTGGTGCGCTCCGCGGCGGTCGAAAACGACCGCGTCGTACTGAACGTGCTGAGCGATGGCAAGCAAGCGCGGGTGAGCGCCGATCACGTGATCGCCGCGACCGGTTTCAAAACCGACATGCGGCAGCACGCGTTCCTGTCCAAAGATCTGGCCGACGCGATTTCGAATCAGGGCGGCATGCCCGACCTGACGTCGCACTACGAAACGCACGTGCGCGGCCTCTATGTGATCGGACCCGCGTGCGCGCACAGCTTCGGGCCCGTGATGCGCTTCGTCTATGGAACCAAGCACGCGTCGCCGACCGTGGCGCGACACATTATCGGTTCGTTGAAAGCGGGTGCGCGGCAACGCACGTGGCCCGTCGCCCATGCACCCATGCCGGAGCGCTCAGGTGAATAAGACCCAAGCAACGGGCGCGTCTGCGCGCTCGCACCTGTCCGGCAGCTACCGCGGGCGCCGCATGAAGCGCTACAAGACGCTCGTGAAGGAGATGCTCGCGGGCTTCGTCCTGATTTCGGGTCTCGCGTGGTTCACGCGCAAGGTGCTGTGGCGCGATCGCGTGGCCGTGCTGCTTTATCACGATCCCGATCCGGACACGCTCGACCGTCACCTGACGTATCTCGGCAAGCTGTGCGAGTTCGTGCCGTTGACCGACGTCAGCGCGCCCGGCCGCGGCCGGCCACGCGTGGCGATCACGCTCGACGACGGCCACGCGGGCAACGCGAAGCTGTTGCCGGTGTTCGTCAAGCACAACGTGCGCCCGACGATCTTCCTGTGCAGTCGCATCGTCGGACGGCCGCGCAGTCACTGGTGGCTGCATCCGGGCTCGCTGCGCGTCGGCCATGAACGTCTGAAGCGGATGACGAACGACGAGCGCCTCGCCGCGCTGGCGGCCCAAGGCTACCAGCAGGACGGCGATGACCGGCCGACCGGCCTGTCGATCGAAGCGATGCAGGCGATGCGCGAGCACATCGACTTCCAGGCGCATACGCGCTTCCATCCGATCCTCACGCATTGCAGCGACGCTGAAAGCGAGGCCGAAATCCGCGACAGCCGCCATGAGATCGCGGCGCTGCTGCAACAACCGTGCGAGCACTTCGCGTATCCGAACGGCAATTACGGCGAACGCGAAGTGGAGTTCGTGCGGGCCGCCGGCTTCAAAACCGCGCGCACCTGCGACATCGGCTGGAACGATCAGCACACCGATCCGTACCGGCTGCGCACGATCATCATCGACGATGCGGCATCGACGCTGCGCTTCGCGGCGCAATTGAGCGGCATTGCGCTGTTTCTGCGCTATCTGCGCGAGGGTGGAGGCTGGCGCGGCAAGTTTCCGCAGTTTTGAACAGAGGGAGCGCCTGGACGAAGCGATTCGTCCGGGCAACGCCGTCCGGGTTTTTCGCGAGACGGCACGAGGGGCATACGACAGGAGGGGACATGCAGCGCTGCAGGGTACTGGTGATCAACGATTACGCGCACATGGGCGGCGCGGAAGTGGTCTATCAACAATCGGCCGAGCTGTTGGGCACGCTGCCCGGCGTCGAGGTCGAGCGTTTCGACGATAGCCAGTTTTCCGCGCGCTCGACGATGCTGTCGCGCTCCTGGAACACGACCGCCGCGCGCGCGCTCGAAAAGGCGCTGCATCGTTTCCGGCCGCATCGGCTGATGGTGCACAACTACCACAACGTGCTGTCGCCTTCGATTCTCAGCGTGATCGCGCGGCACGAGCGTCAGTTCGGTTATCGCGCGTATCACACCTGCCACGACTATCACCTCGTCTACTACAACCCGTCGCTGCAGTACTTCGACAAGGATAAGCGTCCGATCATTCTGCCGCTCGACGTGCTGCGCACACGCGCGGTCTTCACGTTGCGGCCGACGCCGAAGGGCCTCGTGCACGATCTGATGACGAAGGCGTGGTGGCACGCGGTGCGCGCGGCCTATCAGCCCGCGCGCGTGTTCGACAGGATCTTGTGTCCGAGCCTGTTCATGCAGCAGGCGCTGCATCGCGTCGGCATCGAGAATACGGTCATCGTGCACAATCCGTCGGCGGTGCCGAGCGCGATGCCAATCGTCACGGTGCGTGACAAGGAGCGCTTCAACATCGCGTTCGTCGGACGGATCTCGCCGGAGAAAGGCCTGCTGCAATTTCTGACGCTCTGCGAGGCGACGGGCTTCGAGCGCATCAATTGCATCGGCGTGTACGGCGACGGCCCGGACCGCGCGGCGATCGAGCAGCGCTACGCGTCGCTGATCGCACAGCGCAAGCTGATCCTGTTCGGCACGATGCCGCAGCAGCAGTTGTTTCCCGCCATGCGCGAGTTCGCCGATGCGGTGGTCGTGCCGTCGGTGGGCGCGGAGAACGCGCCGCTTGTCGTGATCGAGGCGGCGATGCTCGGTCTGCCGGTGCTGGTTCGCGATGGCGGCAGCATGGCGGTGACCGCGGAATCGGTCGGCAACAAGATCAAGTTCAAGTTCGAACCGGGCAGCCTGAAACAGGCGCTCGGCGAACTCGCCATTCATCTGGCCGATGAGCACAGAAAGTACGACGTCGAAGAATATCTGCCCGAGCATTACGCGCGGCGTCTGGCTGAAATCATGCACATCGGCGAAAGTTCGACGCACGTCGCGCCGTCGCGCCGTCGCGCGCGCTATGCGGATAATCCGCGTCCGGCGCCCTGAAAATAGTCGGCGCTGATTGTGGCAAACGGCGTGTATATCCGTGCCGTTATCGTCGTTTTGAACACGTGTTTTTTATCGCGTGATTTGTCTGAAGCAATCCTGTAGCAATCGGCTTTTGTGTGCGCTGCCGAACGTTGTAAGGACGGGCTCTCTGAATATTATGATCGCCAAGGAAAGGCATTTTATCGAGCGCTGAAGCGCGTGGCTCGACAGAGTAAACGAAGCCGCGGTGACGGCGCGGAGTTGGCGATGATCGGCTCAATCGGTCGGCGAAAAAGCCAGACTCATCAGAACAAAAGCATGTGCATGTCGTGAGCGTTTGCGTGGAAAAACGGCGGACGAGACGCGGCTAATCGGGGAATCTTCGCGACCGGGCCCGGCAGTCAGTTCAAACCAAACAGGAATGTGGCCGCAAGCGGCCACATCGGCGATACGGGGGGTCCAGACGGTGATGCGCTACAGCTCAGCGCACGCTGTACGGATCGGCGGTCTCGGGAGACGCGTAGGTCTGGTCTGAATTCCACAAATCGCTGCCGTAGGGGTCCGCTGAGTTCTTGCCGCGGACAGGCTGTGCAACGCTTGTACGTTTCTGCTTCGGAAGGCTGTTTTTGGTTTGGGTGTACACGTTGGGCGCGACATAGCGGTTCTTTTTAGCGTACGCGAAATCCGACGAGGAGCCGTAGAGCGTGGTGGAACTGGCCGCATGAGGCGTCATCGCGTCGAGTTGCGAGTGTTTGGCGACATAACTCGGCGCATAAGCCGAAGAGGCGGCGGACACGATGCTCTGGGCGTAACCCACCTGGGCGCTCAGCAAGACGGGCATGACGGCGGCAAGAAGTTTTTTCATTTCGGGATCCGTAAGAAAGCATGTGGTGCGATGTTAGGGAAAAGAGCCGACCTCGCATAGGCGCTGTTACACACAAAGGTAGCCGATGTGGCGTCAATCAGCTACCCCCGTCCGATCGAGGCGGTCAGCTCGCTGGACACAGGCGTGACTGGATGCGGCGAGGTGCCGGTCCCGGCGCCGGGAACAAGTGGCAATCCGTAGAGACTTTGGGAGAACTCGCATGAACCAAAGCAGTGCACCATTCGATAGCCGCAACAACAACAGCGAACATGCGCCGGCAGGCTTCGCGAATTATCTGGATGCGCTGTACGACAATCGCAAGCTGATTGCGATCACGACGGCCATCGCGGTCGCGCTCGGCATCGCTTATTCGGTGTTCTCCCAACCCGTGTATCGCGCGGACATTCTGGTGCAGGTCGAGGAGAACGCGGGTACCTCGTCCAGGAGCGTGATCGGCGACGTGTCCGCGATGTTCGACGTGAAGACCGCGACGTCAGGCGAGGCACAGGTGATCGGCTCGCGCATGGTGGTGGGCCGCGCGGTCGACAAGCTCAATCTCGACATCGAAGCGGCGCCGCGCTACTTCCCGCTGTTCGGCCGCTGGCTCGCCCGTCACTCCGATCATCTGTCGACGCCGGGACCGCACGGCTACGTGTACGGCAACGAGCGCATCACGGTGTCGAAATTCGACGTCCCCGAAGAGCTATTCGACCGTCCGTTCGTGCTGAAGATGGGCGAGGGATCGAGCTACGAGCTGCAATACGGCAAGCTGAAGCTCGAAGGCACGGTCGGCCAACCGCTGAGCGCGACGACCAACTACGGGCCGCTCACGCTCGTCGTCGACCGGATCGAGGCGAATCCCGGCGCGACCTTCGAAGTGCGGCGCCAGTCCGCGCTGACGACGACCGAAAAGCTGCGCAAGGAACTGACGATCTCGGAAAAAGGCAAGGAATCGGACATCCTCGGCGTGTCGCTCGAAGGCAGCGATCCGAAGAAGATCAGCGCGATTCTCGCGACCATCGCTGGCGAATACGTGAGCCAGAACCTGAAGCGCAAATCCGAGGAAGCGGAGCGTTCGATCCGTTTCCTCGAAATACAGCTTCCGGAAATGCGCCAGCAGCTTTCCGCTTCGGAAACGCGCTTCAACGACTTCCGCGCGAAGCATGGCACCGTCGATCTCGGCGAGGAAGCGACCAACCTGCTGCAGCTGTCGGTTCAGGCGCAGACGCGGCTCGCGGAACTTCAACAGAAGCGCAATGAACTGCTGACGCGCTTCACCGAGCAGCATCCGGCCGTGCAGTCGGTCAACGCGCAGTTGCATGCGGCGCAACAGGAAGCGAAAGATCTCGCGAGCCGGACGCAATCGCTGCCGCCGCTCGAACAGAACGTGCTGCGTCTGCAGCGCGACGTGCAGGTCGGCACCGAGCTCGATACGTCGCTGCGCAATACGCTCGAACAGCTGAAGCTGATCAAGGCGGGTAAGTCCGGCAACGTGCGCATCGTCGACGGCGCTGTCGCGCCCGATACGCCGGTGCGGCCCAAGCCGCTGCTGATCATCATCGGCGCGCTGATGCTGGGCGTGTTCGTCGGCTCGGTGATCGCGCTCGTGCGTCAGCGTCTGTTCGACGCGATCGACGATCCGTACGAAGTCGAGCTGCGCACCGGTTTGCCGGTCTACGCGAGCGTGCCGTTCAGCCGTCAGGAAGAGCGGTTCGCGCACAGCCGTCGCCGTCCGGAATCGAAGGCGCTCGTGCTTGCGGGCGAAGCGGTGATCGATCCGGCCATCGAAAGTCTGCGTGGCTTTCGCACCGCGCTCGAATTCACGATGACCAAGGCGCGCAACCATATCGTGCTGATCACGGGCCCGACGCCGGGCATCGGCAAGTCGTTCGTGTCGCTGAATCTCGCCGCGGTAATCGGTGCGACCGGCAAGCGCGTCCTGCTGATCGACGGCGACCTGCGTCGCGGCTTCCTGCATCGGCATCTCGGCGGCGATCGCGGTCCTGGCCTCACCGATCTGATCCAGGGCGCGTACCGTCCCGAAGAGCTGATTCGCGCGACCCGTTTCCAGGGTGTCGACTTCATCGCGAGCGGCCGCCAGGTGGCGAGCCCGAGCGACGTGCTGTCGAACACACGGCTCGAAGCGGTGCTGCGCCAGGTCGCGACCGGCTACGACGTCGTGCTGCTCGACGGACCGCCGGTGCTGCTCGCCGCGGATGCGGTCCGGCTCGCCTGCGTGGCAGGTACGACGTTCTTCGTCGCGCGTCAGGGTGTCACGGGCATCGGCGAGCTGCGTGAGTCGGTCCGCCAGATGCAGAAGGTCGGCCTGCCGGTGCGCGGCGTGATCATGAACGGACTGCGGATGCGGCCGGGACGCTACAGCTACGGCTACGGACGCTATCGCTACGCAGCCTACATCTACAAACCGTACGACAGATAAGCCCGGGCGCCTGGTTCGCGACGCGCCCGCGGTGCGGGGCGTAGCGCCCGACTGGACCGATCAGAACACCAACATGGCAATGCGAAGGGATCTTACGGCCGCGCCTGCCGGGCGCATACCGTACAGGCAAGGGACTACTCGGATGAAACAGCTATTTGTCACGCCTTTTCTGCCTCAGAAAAACGCGCCGCAAGCTGGCCACCGTTTGGCCTACGACTACCTGATCAAACTGAGCGCGGAGTCGGAGCTCGACGTGCTGATCGTGTCGCGCGTGCCGGTCGACGAAAAAGCCATCGAGTTCCGCGCGAACGTGCGCAACGTGTACATCCAGTACGTGAGCCGGTTCGACCTGATTCCGTCGTTCCTCGCGAATCCGCTGACTTTTTCACCGCGCCTGTTCTCGCGCTATAAGCCCGCGGTCGGCAAGTTCCTCTGCGAGCTCGTCGACAGGAACCGATACGACACCGTGCGGCTCGAGTTTTCGCAATGCTTTGCGTATGCCCAGAATCTGCGCGAGCGTTTCCACGACGGCGTGAAGATCGTGATGTGCGCGCATGACTTGCAGATCCAGGTCATCTTGCGCGTCAAGTCCATCGAAGGATGGCTGTTCACCCGGCAGACCTTCATGCTCGAGCAGCGTCTGCTGAAGCTGGCCGACAAGGTGCTCGTGCTGTCCAGCAAGGACGCGCAGCTGATCAACGGCCTGTACCCCGGGGTCGGCACGTTGCAGGTCGTGCCGATCTCACTGCCGGCGTTTCTGAAGGAAGTGCGGCGCTCGAAAGACACGGTCGAGAAAGGCAATATCCTGTTCTGGGGGGCGATGCAACGCCGTGAAAACGAAGAGGCGCTGCTCAATTTCGTCGACACGATTTTTCTGCCGCTGCGCCGGCGCGGTCTGCAACTGAAGCTGTTCGTGGTCGGCTCCGATCCGAGCGACCGCGTAAAGCGCCTGAATGGCGACGATATTTGCGTGACCGGCTTCGTCGAAAATCCGGGCAAGTACTTCGAGTCCGCCGATATCGGCGTGGTGCCGCTGCTGTCGGGCGCCGGCGTCAAGCTCAAGACGCTCGAAATGCTCGCGGCGAAACTGCCGGTCGTCTCGACGCCGCTCGGCGCGGAAGGCGTCGAACACGACGGCACCTTGCTCAACGTCTGCGAAATCGATGAGTTCCAGGACGTGATCGAGCGCATCTACCGCGGTGATCCGGTCAACGTCAACGCCTCCGTGGCGTATCAGGCCTGACGCCATGATCGCAACCATCGCCTATCTGCTGGCCGTCGTGCTGTGTGCCTCGCGCGGCGTGCTCGAGTATCTGATCGGCAAGGACGCCGCCTATCTGATCCAGGTCGGCGGCATCGTCGGGCTGCTCGTGTGGTACATCTCGCCGACGGCGATCGCCGCTTACTTCCGCGACGAAGGACGCCTGTCGTTCGGCTTCCTCGTGGGCATGCTGTTCTCGACCGGGCTGTCGATCGTCGCGACGCTCGCGCTCACCGGTGAGTTCGGGCCGTCCTATCTGTTCGTCTTCATCTTCACGCTGTTCATCTACTTCTACGCGATCTCGAACTATCAGAGGCGCTTCGTGCAGCCGCGGGTCGCCTATGCGGGGCTCGTGCTGATCGCGCTGATCGAGGCGGGTGTCGCGCTCGCGCAGCAGCAGAACGTCTTCCCGATCGATCTGCCCGGCGCGACGTACGGCTTCGACAATCTGCGCGCGCCGTCGCTGACCGGCAGCTATCTGCACTACCCGCTGTTCGTCGCGATTGCCGCGTCGCTGTGCGGCGTCGACTATCTGGTGCGCAAGAACGTGCTGTCGGGCCTCGCGTGCGCGGTGCTCAGCTTCGCGATTTTCTCGGCGCTGTCGCGTAGCGGCATGCTGATCATTCTCGGCACGTTCGGGCTCGCGTTCGTGCAGGCGCCGATCCAGTTCATCACGAGAAACGCGAAACTGATCGTTGCCACCGTGTTCGCGACGATGGCAATCATGATCTTCGGCGTTGCGGTGAGCAGTCAGAACGATAGTGTCGTCAACGTCGGCACCGAACGGATCATAGGCGCGACCGATCTGCAATCGGACGGCAACGACGGGCGCACCGAAGCATGGGAAAAGGCCAAGTCGCTCGTATTGCCGGTCAACGTGATCGCCGGCACGTACTTTGGGCTCGTCACGAACTCGGCACCCGAGCCGGTGAAACAGGAGTTCGGCGTCGTCGAATCGAGCGTGCTGCAGCAGATTCTGAATATCGGCCTGATGGGCGCGATCTTCTATTACGGCGTGCTGATATCGGTGACGAAACTCGCGAGCAGCGCGAGCCGGATTTCGTTGTGCATGTGGGCCGCTCTATTTCAAACGCTCTTCTATCAATCGATCGAAGTGATTCCGTTTGTCTTCATCCTGATGACATTGCCAGTGTTCGATTACGTGGGCGGACCGCGTCCAGACAGCACGTAGCGAACCAGAAGGCAGTGCGCTCCAGATCGTCTGCATCGCGCGGACGAGCAGTGGGTAGTCGGTAGTGCGCGCGAACAGCGCGAAGCAAGGTGCAAGAACCAGAAAGCCGTGTTTGGGGGTAATTCCACGAACACCTGATGTAAAGCAGGAGGTGGGGATGAACCTGAAGGGAATGTTTAGCGTGGTGATCGTCAATTACAACACGCCAAAACTGGTCGGAAATTGCGTGCGCTCCGTGCTAGAACTTTCGATTGCGGATAAGGAGGACATCGTCGTGGTGGACAACGCTTCACCCGACAATTCGTTTTCCTATCTGAGGGAGACGCTTCCGACGGGAGTGAGGCTCGTCAAAACGTCGATCAATCGCGGCTTCGGAGCCGGCGTCAATTTCGGCATGGTCGGTTGTCTGCGCGAACTCGTGCTCGTGCTGAACCCGGACACCTATTTCGTCGATACATCGCTCGAAAACGCGGTGCAGTTGTTCAGAACGGAGAAGGATGTCGGCCTCGTCGGTCTCGATCTGGTCTATCCGGATGGCGAGCGGCAGTTTTCCGCGCGGCGCTTTTATTCGGTGCTCGACATACTCGGCCGGCGTTCGCCGCTCGGGCGGCTCGGCGCGTTCAAGCGCCGCATCGACAACCACATGATGCGCGAAGCGTGGGCCGCGGGCACGCCGTTCGAGGCCGACTGGGTGCTGGGCACGGGCTTTATCGTGCGGCGCGCGCTATTCGGCGAACTCGGCGGCATGGACGAGCACTTCTTTCTCTATATGGAGGACGTCGATTTTTGCGCGCGCATCTGGCAGGCGGGCTACCGCGTGCTGTGCGTGCCGGGCGCGCGACTCACGCACGAGCATCAGCGTGCGTCGGCAGCGGGCTTCCTGAGCAAGGCGGGGCGCCGGCATATGAACAGCTTGTGGCGTTTCAGCCGCAAGTATCGTGTGCCGCTGTTCAGACCGCCAGGCGTGCAGGGCCTGAGTCGCAGCGCGAAGGCGCGTGCGGTGCCGGTGCCCATGACCGTGAGCGCGCGTCCGGCGGCCGCCGAGCAGGGGCAAAGCATCACGGTGGACTGATGCCTGTCGATGTCTCGACGTGAAAAAAGAACGGAGTAACGCAATGGGGGAGGGCTAGATGAAAACCCGGCGACAGGCGCTCAAGACGTTCCTGCTCGGTGGCCTGGCCGGGGCCAGTGCAAGCACAGCCGATTTGGGCATCGCGCGCGCGACCGGGCACGCGCTGCGCGAGCGCGGCGCGTTCGCGAGTATGGGCAACGGCGCGGGCGACGGCGCCGGCGGCATCCTGCGCGTCGCCGCGTCCGTGCCCGAGCGTGCCGCATCGGAACCGGTTGCACCGAGCTATCTGAAGACGCTCAGCGATATCGTCGCGGGACTCGAGGTCAGCGTCGCGCGCTTCGTCGATCCGCACCGGCTGGCGGCGATCCAGCGCGGCGCGTCCGGTTACGACTGCGGCGCTGAACTCAGGGAAGCGTTCGCGAGCGGTGCGCGCGGGTTGTATCTACCGCGCGGCATCTGGCGTTACACCGGCGACCTGACCACCGCGAACGGCTCGAGACTGCGCGGCGACGGCGGCGGCGAATACGTGGTGATCACCGACATCGCGATGGGGGCGACCGTGCTGGAGAGACAGGACTCGGGCGGCCCGAGGTCGGCGGCGCTGACGCTGGGCGACTCGGCGTTCGTCGAGCATGTGCAGGTGCGGCCCGCGCATTACGACAAGGTCATCTACTACCTCGCCAACTACCCGGCGCACACCGGCAACACGGCGATCGGCATCCACTTCGGTACGTCGGCCGGGGCTAGTCGTTGCACGGCGATCGGTTTTTCGCGCGCGGGCTACGAACTCGGCGTCACCTCGACGCTCGAGCGCTGCTATGCGTACATGTGCGAGCGCGGCTTCTACGCGACCGAGCACACCGACGGCTCGCTGATCAATTGCATCGGCATGTTCTGCCATACGGCCGGCGCCGATATCGTCGACAACTTCTGGCAGGTGATCGGCGGACGCTGGGAATGGAACGCGCGACACGGCGTGATTCTCGGCGCGGAGTCGCTGATCGTCGGCGCGGTGTTCGATCGCAATGGCTTTGCCGGCGTCTATATGAAGAGCGGCAACTGGGGCAAGGTGGTGAACGGCAATTACTTCTCGCGCAATGGTTGCGGCGGCGACGGCAAGATCGGCCGCTGGAAATTCTCGACGCGCGGCCATCCGTCGTACCTCGATGTGCCGCCCGGTCAGAGTTGCCACATCCAGATCGATTACCAGCAGGCGGCGACGATCGTCGGCAATCGCTACCGTCCCGGCCAGGACGACGAGAACGCCGGCTGCGACGGCCCGCAGTTCGTGTACGGCAGTTCGACCGCGCCGGGCAGCACACCGCTCGACGGCATCACGATTCAGGGCAATTTCGGCGATCGCGCGGGTGACACGATCGTCGGTTACGCCAAGGCGTATCCGGGCGGCGGCGCGATCGCGGGCGGCAAGGACGCGAGCCTCGTGCATGCGCTGAATCTCGGCGTCGGCTACGAACGCGGCGGCGTCGCGGCGGCGCTGCATTGCGGAAACCAGACCGTGTCGCAGGAGACGACGCGCATCGCGATCAACGTGCTGCGCTCGACCTCGGGCCGCGTGATGTTGCGCGCGGCCACACGCGGCCATGCTCTACTCGCCGAAATCCTGTTCGCAACCGACGCAACCGATGCCAACTACAAGACCGTGGTAAGCAATCTGATCGGCAATGCGGTGAAGAGCGCGGTGTTGAACGCAAATGGCGAAGACGATCGCTACAACAAGATCGATATCGCACTAAGTGAACCTGCTTTCGTGTCGTACTCTGTTTTTTCGACCTGAGTTTTAACCGCCTACTGCAAACAGGACGATTGTGTCGACGAGAAACGTCATCATCGCGCTGTATTCGGTGTACGCACTGAACTACGTGCTGCCGCTCGTTACGTTGCCGTATCTGTCGCACGTACTTGGGCCGGCCGGGTTGGGCGTGATCGGTTACGCGCAATCGATTTCGCAGATTCTTCTCGTCATCGTCGACTTCGGCTTCGGCCTGTCGAGCGCGCGCAAGGTGGCGGTGCACATCGATAACCCAGAGGTCGTGAACCGCATCTACTGGTCGACCACGATCGGCCGCGCGATTCTCGCGTTGCTGTGCTCGCTGGTGCTGGTCGGCTGGGCCTTCGCCGCGCACATGTCGCCGCAGGAACGCGGTGCGACGCTGCTGGGCTCGCTCGTGATCTGGGGCGGCGTGCTGACGCCCGGCTGCTTCTACGAAGGCACGCAGCGCCTGCCTGTGCTCGCGGGCACGCTGCTCGCGACGCGCGTGGGTCTGCTGATTCCTCTGTTCCTGTTCGTGAGGACTCGCGACGACGTGATGCTCGCGGCCGCTTTGCAATATGCGCCGACCTTCGTGTGCGGCGTGATCCTGATGGGCGCGCTGATCTGGAAGCGCGAGATCCTGCTGACTGTGCGGGTCAGTTGGGCCGACGTGATGGCCGAGGCGAAAGAGGCGTATCACATCTTTCTCGGTTCGGCGCTGACGTCCGTGTACATGTACGCGAACGTGATCATGCTGCGCATGATCAGCGGCCCGGGCGCGGTCGGCTATTACGTGGCGGCCGAGCGACTCACCAATGCGCTACGCGCGTGCACGGCGCCGGCCATCCAGGCGTTCTTTCCGAAGATCTGCGTCGCTTACGAGCGCAACGACATCGCCTATATCCACAAGGTCAACCGCGGCTTCATGGTCGCGTTCGCGGCGTCGGCGGTGCTGATTCTGGTCGGCTTTACGGTGCTTGGCGAATGGTTCGTCGGACGTTTTCTCGGCGAGGCGTTCGGCGAGACGTTCCGCATTTTGCGCATTCTCGTGTTCGTGCCGGCGATCGTCGGCATGACGACGACCCAGGTGATGCTGACGATCATCGCGTCGGGCAATCAGTCGTTGCTGAAGCGGATCTATATCTACGGCGCGCTGTTCCATCTGGTGCAGGCACCGATCAGCATCTACTTCTGGGGCGGTGTCGGCACCGCGTGCTCGGTGGCCGCGACCGAGCTGTTCATGCTGATCGGCGTGTACAACGTGTCGAGCCGAATCAATCACGGCCAGATCGCGGTGCGCGCGCAGACGACGATCAAGCAGGAGATGGCGGCGGAGAGAGATTAGCCGCGAGGATGGACAGCGGCATCGAATGGCCGCGGCGCGCGTCGTGAAGACTTTGCGCGTGGCGGCCTTGTTGCGTCAGCGCCGCGCGTTCACTGCGAGTGCTTACTGCGCGGTAGACAGACTGGTTACTTTCGCGTTGCGCAGATACAGCACCGTCGACAGCACGACCGCCGCGGCAGCCGCGATCGCGGCAAACAGGAACACCGAGCCGTAACCGAACTCGCCGGCGATATACCCCGCCAGCGGCCCGGTAATGCCGAGCGACAGATCGAGAAACACCGAGTACGCGGACAGCGCTGCGCCGCGGCTCGCCGGCGGCACGAGCCCGACCGCCTCGACGCCGAGCGCCGGAAACACCAGCGCGAAGCCAAAGCCGGTCAGCGCGGCGCCCGCGAGCGCGATATGCGGCTCGGGCGCGAGCCACAGCATCAACAGACCCGCGCATTCGAACGAGAACGACGCGATTGCCACACGAAAGCCGCCGTAGGTCTTGATCGTGTTCGCGAACAGCAGGCGCGCGCCGATGAACAGCGTGCCGAACAGCGTCAGCGACAGCGCCGCATTCGGCCAGTGCTTCGCCGCATAGAACAGCGTGATGAAGGTCGCGATCGAACCGAAGCCGGCCGAGCCGAGCGCGAGACCTATGCCGTGCGGCAGCACGCGCGTCAACACGCTGCGATACGACATCCGCTCGCCGTGCACGACCGGCACCGGCGCGATCAGACGCGCGAGGTAATAGCCGAGCCCCGCGAGCGCGATCACCAGAATGCCGAGCGCGGTAAAGCCGATCGAGCGCGAGATCATCACGCCGAGCGGTGCGCCGATCGCGAGTGCGCCGTAGGTCGCGATGCCGTTCCACGAAATCACGCGGGCGTTGTTGGAGGTGCCGACCCGGCCGATTCCCCACAGAATCGCGCCGGTGCCGCACAGACTTTCGCCGAAACCGAGCACGAGCCGGCTGCACACGAGCAGTGCGAGGCTCAGCCCCGGCCAGCGACCGGTCAGCGCGGCGAGCAACAGCAGCACACCGCTCGCGCCGCAGCCGAGCAGACCGATCGACACCGTGCGCTTCGGCCCGAGCGTATCGGCCGAGCGGCCCGCGAGCGGCCGCGACGCGAGCGTCGCGAGGTACTGCACGCTGATCGCCGCGCCGGCCAGCACCGCGCTGTAGCCGAGGTCGCCGTGCACATAACCGGGCAGCACCGCGAGCGGAATACCGATCGTGAGGTAGCAAAGAAAGGTGAAAAAGACGACCGGAATGATCTGCAGGGTCGTCGCAAATTCGCTGCGGGCGGACGCGGAGTCGGTGGACATCGGGAAAACCAGACTTGAATTCGGCGGGAAGGCGTGATTCTCCCATGGAACCGATTCCCTTGCAGGGCTTGCTTAAAAAATGGGACGAATCAATGGTGGGTTGTGACGTGATAAAGATCGGTTTTCACGCCGCTAGCGCGAGATTGTTCGGCGAGGCGAGGGGCATGCCAAAATCTGGCATGTCCGCTAAACCGGCAAAAATCGATAAAAACGGCAAAAGCGTCAGATCAACATAAGCGCTGCCGTACGCAAATCCACCTCGATATCGCGCGAGGAATATGTCCCCCATGCGATTCGAGCTATGGGTTGCGTTTATTGACGGTGATAGCTTTCAAACCATCGACGCGGCGTGTCCGCGCAAACACGGAACAGACGAGAGCACCGAGACATGACCGAGCCGATTCGTTTCTATCACCGCAACGCGATCCGCGAAATCGAGGACGCGCCCGTCACCCGCACGGTGCTGCAGTATCTGCGCGAGGACGCGCATTGCACCGGCACCAAGGAGGGCTGCGCCGAAGGCGACTGCGGCGCCTGCACGGTCGTGATCGGCGAGCGCAATCCGGCGGGCGGCGTCGAGTTCAAGGCGGTCAACGCCTGCATCCAGTTCGTGCCGACCCTCGACGGCCGCGCGCTCTTCACGGTCGAAGACCTGCGCCAGCCGGACGGCTCGCTGCATCCGGTGCAGCAGGCGATGGTGGACTGCCACGGCTCGCAGTGCGGCTTCTGCACGCCGGGCTTCATCATGTCGATGTGGGCGCTCTACGAGAAGCACGGCCACGAGCATGGCTGCGCGAACCGCACGGTGCCGTCGCGCGAGGCGATCGGCAATGCGCTGACCGGCAACCTGTGCCGCTGCACCGGCTACCGGCCGATCGTCGACGCGGCCGAGCGCATGTTCGACGCGCCCGCGCCGCAAGCGCCAGTCGACGTAAAGGCGCTCGCCGACACGCTCGCGACGCTCGAACGCCGCGACACGTTTCAGTACGAGCACGCGGGCCAGCGCTTCGCCGCGCCGCGCACGGTCGCGGCGCTCGCGCGGATCAAACAGCAGGAACCGGCCGCGCGCCTGCTCGCGGGCAGCACCGACATCGGCCTGTGGGTCACCAAGCAGATGCGCGAGCTCGGCGACCTCGTCTACGTCGGACAGATCGCCGAGCTGCAAAAGCTCGAAACCAATGACGACTGGATCGAGATCGGCGCCGGCGTCAGCGTCGAAAAAGCGTATGCCGAGATCGCGAAGCAGTACCCGGAGCTGACCGAAATGTGGCAGCGCTTCGCGTCGCTGCCGATCCGCAACGCCGGCACGCTCGGCGGCAACATCGCGAACGGCTCGCCGATCGGCGATTCGATGCCGGGGCTGATCGCGCTCGGCGCGCGCGTGATCGTGCGGGGCGGCGACATCGAGCGCGAGATGCCGCTCGAAGACCTGTACCTCGCGTATCAGCAGAAGGACATGGCCGGGCACGAGTTCGTCGTCGGCCTGAAGGTGCCCGCGCGCGGCGGTGCGCGCGCGAACCTGCGCTTTCGTACCTACAAGCTGTCGAAGCGCTTCGATTCGGACATCTCGGCTGTCTGCGCGGCGTTCTCGTTCATCGCCGACGGCGACGCGATCCGCGAGCCGCGCATCGCGTTCGGCGGCATGGCCGCGACGCCGAAGCGCGCGCTCCAGGCCGAAGCCGTGCTGCGCGACGCCGAATGGCACGAGGCGACCGCGCAGGCCGCGATGCTCGCGCTGGGCACCGACTACGCGCCGCTCACCGACATGCGCGCGAGCAGCGACTACCGCCTCGAAGCGGCGAAGAACACGCTGTACCGCTTCTGGCTCGAAACGCGTGCGCATCAGCCGCTGCCGAAGAGCGCGCTCGACGTGCGCGCGGTCGCGCCGGCCGGCGCGAGCGCCTGAGCGCCGCGCGTCCCCGAGGATACGGAGAACACAACCATGAACCAGCAAGCCGAACCGTTCCTGAAAGAGGTTCAGGAACTCGACGACTTCACCCAGGTGCACGTGTCGCGTCCGCACGAGTCCGCGCATCTGCACGTAAGCGGCCGCGCGACCTACACCGACGACATTCCCGAGCTGGCCGGCACGCTGCACGCGGCGCTGGGACTGTCGTCGAAGGCGCACGCGAAGATCGTCTCGATCGCGCTCGACAAGGTGCGCGCGACGCCCGGCGTCGTCGCGGTCTTCACCGCCGACGACATCCCCGGCGTCAACGACGTCGGCCCGATCGTTCATGGCGACGATCCGATCCTCGCCGACGGCGTCGTGCAATACGTCGGCCAGCCGATGCTGATCGTGGTCGCGACATCGCACGAGGTGGCGCGTCTCGGCGCACGGCGCGCCGAGGTGGTCTACGAGGAACTGCCGGCGGTGCTGAGCGCGCAGCAGGCACGCGCCGCGAACCAGTTCGTGCTGCCGCCGATGAAGCTCGCGCGCGGCGACGCCGGCACGAAGATCGCGCGTGCCGCGCATCGCGAGGCCGGTGAGATGTGGCTCGGCGGCCAGGAGCAGTTCTATCTGGAAGGGCAGATCTCGTACGCGGTGCCGAAGGACGACGACGGCATGCACGTCTACTGCTCGACCCAGCATCCGACCGAAATGCAGCAGCTCGTGGCGCACACGTTGGGCGTTGCATCGCATAACGTATTGATCGAATGCCGGCGCATGGGTGGCGGTTTCGGCGGCAAGGAATCGCAGTCGGCGCTGTTCGCGTGCTGCGCCGCGCTCGCCGCGTGGAAGCTGCTGTGCCCGGTCAAGCTGCGCCCGGACCGCGACGACGACATGATGGTGACCGGCAAGCGTCACGATTTCCACTACACCTACGAAGTCGGCTACGACGCAGAGGGCGTGATCGAAGGCGTCGCGGTCGACATGACCTCGCGCTGCGGCTTTTCCGCCGACCTGTCGGGCCCGGTGATGACGCGCGCGCTGTGCCACTTCGACAACGCGTACTGGCTGTCGGACGTCTCGATCGACGGCTTCTGCGGCAAGACCAACACGCAGTCGAACACGGCGTTTCGCGGCTTCGGCGGCCCGCAGGGCGCGTTCGCGATCGAGTACATCCTCGACAACGTCGCGCGCTCGTGCGGCATCGATGCGCTCGACGTGCGCCGCCGCAATCTCTACGGCAAGACCGAGCGCAACCAGACGCCGTACGGCCAGGTGGTCGAAGACAACGTGATTCACGAGCTGATCGACGAGCTCGAAGCGACCAGCGACTATCGCGCGCGCCGCAAGGAGATCGACGCATTCAACGCGAACAACGAGATCCTGAAGAAGGGCCTGGCACTCACGCCGGTCAAGTTCGGCATCGCGTTCAACGTCACGCACTTCAACCAGGCCGGCGCGCTCGTGCATATCTACACCGACGGCTCGGTGCTCGTGAACCACGGCGGCACCGAAATGGGCCAGGGGCTGAACACGAAGGTCGCGCAGGTCGTCGCGCATGAACTCGGCGTTGGTTTCAACCGGATTCGGGTGACCGCGACCGATACCAGCAAAGTCGCCAATACGTCTGCGACGGCCGCGTCGACCGGGTCCGACCTGAACGGCAAAGCCGCGCAGGACGCCGCGCGCCAGTTGCGCGAGCGGCTCGCCGCGTTCGCGGCCGAGCGCTTCGGCGCGGGCAGCGTGAATCCGCGGGACGTGCGCTTCGCGCATGATCGGGTGATGGTCGGCGAGGTCGCCGTGCGGTTCGAGGAAGTGGTTGCGAAGGCTTATCTCGCGCGCATCCAGTTGTGGTCCGACGGCTTCTACGCGACACCGAAGCTCTACTGGGATCAGTCGAAGCTGCAAGGACGGCCGTTCTACTACTACTCGTACGGCGCGGCGGTATCGGAAGTCGTGATCGACACGCTGACCGGCGAAATGCGCGTGCTGCGCGCCGATGCGCTGCACGACGTCGGCGCCTCGCTAAATCCGGCGCTCGACATCGGCCAGGTGGAAGGCGCGTTCATTCAGGGCATGGGCTGGCTCACCACCGAGGAGCTGTGGTGGGACGCGGGCGGCAAGCTGATGACGCACGCGCCCTCGACGTACAAGATCCCGACCGTCAACGACGTGCCGCCGGTTTTTAATGTCAGGCTGTTCAGGAACCGCAACGCGGAAGACAGCATCCATCGTTCGAAGGCAACCGGCGAGCCGCCGCTGCTGCTGCCGTTCTCGGTGTTCTTCGCGGTGCGCGACGCGGTGTCGGCGGTCGGCGGCCATCAGGTCAATCCGCCGCTCAATGCGCCCGCGACCAGCGAGGAAATCCTGAAGGCGGTCGGCGCGGTGCGGGCCGCGACGGCGGCCGCGCGGCGGGCGTGATGGCGAGTGGCAAACGAGTTGGGAGCGCAATATGGAAGCACGCCTGAATTGTTCTCCGGACGGGAGCGGACCCGAGCTTGCACCGCGGCCGGCGCCGATGCACATCGTGCTGTTCGGCGCGGGACACGTCGGCCATGCGCTCGCGCATCTGCTTGGCAGCCTGCCGTGCGTGGTCCAGTGGGTCGACGAACGCGACGAGCTGTTCCCCGACGAAACGCCGCCCAACGTGCAGGTCGAAGCGACCGACACGCCCGAGGCGATCGTCGACGCGGCGCCGCCCGGCGCGTGGTTTCTGGTGATGACGCACAACCATGCGCTCGATTTTTCGCTGGCATCGCGCATCATGCGACGGCGTGATTTCAGCTACTTCGGCATGATCGGCTCGAACACGAAGCGCGTGAAGTTCGAGCGGCGACTGCTCGAACGAGGCGTGGAGTTGGAGCGGCTCGCGGAGATGACCTGCCCGATCGGCGTCGAAGGGATCATCGACAAGGCGCCCGCCGCGATCGCGATTGCGGTGTGCGCGCAACTGCTGCGACTGAGGACACGGCAGGCCGCGACGGTTCATGCGTTGGGGCAGGCCGCGAACCACGTCCGCGCAACGAAGCAGATCACGGTTTAGGCCATGCGGCGCAACGGGGGCTTGCGCGCGACCAGCTCACCCGACACCTCGGACATCAACGTCCTCAGCCAGCCGATATCGCTCGGCCGATCCGGCTGCGGATGCCACAACTGATAGCAGCGGATGCGCGGAAACGCGATCGGCACGTCGACGACCGCGAGCGGCAACATGCTCGCGTAGTGCATCGCGAAGCGCCGCGTCGTCGTGAAGATCAGATCCGATTGCAGTAGCGTCTGCGCGACGAGGCCGAAGTAGGGCAGCGTCGCGACGATGCGCCGGCTCGCCTTCGCCCGCGCGAAGCCGGTATCGATCGCGCCGCCGCGCGCGCCGCTGTAGGGTGTCGGCGCGAGATGCGGCGCGGCCAGATAGGCTTCGCGGGTGAGCGGCTCGTGTGTCAGCGGATGGTCCGCGCGCATCATGCACACGACGGTATCGGCGAACAGGTCGCTGCGCTCGAAGCGCGGATCGGGCTTCGGCCAGTTGCCGATCACCAGATCGAGTTCGCCGGCGTCGAGCGCGGCCGAATGATCGAGCAGCGGCCCCAGCGATTCGATTTCGAGCCGCGCATGCGGCGCCGCTTCGCGAAACCGCGCGATCACGGTCGGCATGAAGAAGTCGTTCAGATAGTCGGGCGCGGCGACGCGAAAAGTGCGGCGCGAGCGGCCCGGGTCGAAATCGCCATGCGGCGTCGCGACGAAATCGACATCGCGAAGCACGCGCTGCGCGGCCGCGAGCAGCGACTCGCCGTATTCGGTCGGCACCATGGCCGACTTGCCGCGCACCAGAATCGGATCGCCGAGCGTGTCGCGCAGCTTGCGCAGCGCGGTGCTGATCGCGGGCTGGGTCTGGTTCAGCCGCAACGCGGTCTGCGTGACGCTGCGCTCGACGAGCAGCGTGCGCAGCACGCGCACGAGCCAGATATCGAGTGAGGCGGCGGTGTCGTCCATGATCGAAGCGTGGTGGCGCGGGCGCTGCCGATGAGCTCGCCGCGCGGCGCGCGCGTGGGGTGCGAAAGCTTAACCTTAGGCGCGTTTGCGCTTCGGCGGCATAGCGGGCACGGTATGGCCGGCATCAGCGCGACGCCTGTCGGCGTCGATTCGTTCGGGCCGAAGCCGCAACCAGGGCGCGGCCCGCTGCGGCCGCCGCGTTATGCCGGTGTTGGTTTGTCCGGCAGCCCCCATGGCAGCGAACTGATCCGCTTCACCTCTCGCGATTCGAGCCAGTTCGGCGTGCGCGCGCAGTACAGCACCATCGGCAGCGCGTCCTCGCCCCAGAACAGCTGATCGTTCAGACGAAACGTCGGCACGCCATAGACGCCGAGTTCGACCGCATCGGCGGTATTGCGCTGCAATTGCGCCTTCACGGCTTCGTCCTGGATCAGTTCCGGGCCGTCCGGCTTGCCGACGCGCTCGCACAACTCGGCGAACGCTTCGTCGCTCGACGGATCGCGCCCCTCGCGCCAGATGAAGCGGAAAATCTCGCGCACGAATTGCACGTCGCCGTTCGCGGCGGTCGCGAGCAGCAGCGGCTTCATCGAATCGAACGGATGGGCGGGCGGCATTTTGTACGGAATGCCGAGCTGCTCCGCGCGAAACAGCGCGTGCCGGTACATGAAGGTGCGCTTGGCGGGCACGCTGTACGCGGAGCGCTGGCCCCAGTGGCGATACAGATCGTTCAGCACGACCGGCGTGAACGCGAAGTCGAAGCCGGGCCATTTGTCGTATTGCTCGAGCAACAGGTAGGTGAACGGCGAGACGAAATCGTAAAACCACTGCCGCTGTTGGGCGTCGATGCCAACGGTCATAAATGTCTCCCGGATTGCCTGTGTCGGACGATGCGGACGGTGCGTCCGTTACCTCATCAAAATTGTAGCGATCTTACGCGGTGCGGTCCCGGCTTGCACCGGTCGATATCCCCTGGTGGCGGCCGGTGGGCGTAGGTTCCGGCGGTGCCGTCAGGGGCGCTCAGCCTTTGACTTTATCGGCCGCCTGCTCGTCGGCCTCGTCCAGCCCGCCCCGCGTGTCGCGGCTTTCCGTGAGCCGCCGCCGCACGAAGCCGATGTGCTCGCGCAGCACGTAGAACTGGTCCGCGTACGCGAGCGGCATCTTCATGCCGTTGACCGAGTCTTCGATCGTGTCGAGCCGCTCGATCAGCGACGCGCGTTCGGCCGACGCATGTTCGCTGAGCGCGCTGCGCTCGATCGCGATCAGAGAGCCGTACCAGCGATAGATGCGCGATTTGACGCGCCACGCGTACAACCCGGGCACGATGCGCAGCGCCGGCACCAGCAGCACGATCAGCGGCACGATGATCACCAGCAGGCGGTCCGCGAGACTCGCGATCCAGAACGGCAGCGTTCGGTACAGGAAGCTCTTGCCCGACTTGTAGTAGCGCGCGGCGTCGTCGGAAAGCGGGAAGTCGTGCGCGAGCGGGGCGGGGAATTCGCCGGCGCGCTGCATCGTCGTCGCGCCGCCATGCACCTCGCGCGCGGCTTCGATCAGCAGATCGGACAGCGCTGGATGCAGCGAATCGCGCGCGATCAGCTCGGCGGTCGGCGCGACGATGCTGATCGAGTTCGCCGGCAGGTTCTTGCCGAGGTCGAAGGCGCCCATCGGCACCTTCAGCTGCGTCAGGTACGGAAAGCGGCGCGTGTACGCGTCGGCCTGCGAAAAATCGTAGAAGCGCACGTTCTGCGTGCGGTAGAGCTTGCCCATCACGGCCGGCTGCGCCGAGTCGCCCGCGAGGAAGGTCGCGTCGATCGTGCCGTCGATCAGCGCGTCGGCGGCGGCGTCGCCCGTTAGCGGCAGCAATTGGGTCGGACCGCCCGGCACGATGCCGTTGGCCTTCAGCAGCGCGAGCGCGAGTTCGCGCGTGCCGCTGCCCTCGGGGCCGATCGCGAGGCGTTCGCCCTTGAACCCGGACAGCCAGTCGACGGGGGCGCCGCGGTAGAAGATCGCGAGCGGCACGTAAGCGACGCTGCCGAGCGACATCAGGCTTTTGTCCTTGTCGAGCCCGGCGGGCGCGATGCCGCTCTGCACGAAGCCGACGTCGACGTCCGCGTTCGGGGCCAACAGCCGCTTCAGATTTTCCTGCGAGCCCTGCGAGGCCAGCACGTTCAGCGTAATGCGATTGCGCGCAAGGATCGTCTTGTACTTTTGTGCGGCGATCCAGAAGGTGCTGCCGACGGGACCGGCGCTAATCGTCAGCGTATTCGGCGGGGCGGGTTGGATCAGCCGCACGGCGGCCCAGATTGCGACGATCACGAGCAGCACGAGCGGGCCGAACGAGACCGCCAGGTCGCGCCACGAGATCGCGACAAAACGGGCGACGAGATGGGTAGGGCGGGTGCGGCCGGTGTCAGGCTTCATCGGATCATCTGAAAGCGGCGGTCGATCGGGCTCGAATGCGCGAAGGCGGCTTGGGCGGCGCGCGCCAGCACGCGTCGCGCCGATGGTACCTGAGATTGGCGCGGCCGCGAAACGCGTAGCCGCCCGTCACGCCGACAAACGCGTAACAAATGGTGAGCACCACGGTGAACGCCGGCATGAGCGCTGGCATGATGCCCGTGCAAATTCTTGCGCGACCACGGAGCGTGTCTGCTTCTCTCCGGCACGCATGACGCACCCGCTGTCGGCGCGCCACGCCGCGCGCTAAATCCTTTGCGCTTCTGTGCCGGCTAGATTAAATTGTGCATCGCTACCGCGATCCAACGTTTGCGGCGCGACCCCGGCAAGACGGACAAGAACCGGGTGCGTCGGCGGACGTCGCGGTTTGCCGGTTACCGGTAATCAGCCTCTTTCGCCTCTTGCACATCGTGTCACAGCCGTTGATGGCCGTCGCTCACGCGCGCGTTCGCGCGATGACGGCCGCCCGTAGTCGTAACGATGCCGCTTGTTCATGCGGTCCAATGTGAAACCAAGGAGAAGAGAGCTATGAAGACGGTCGGTTTTCTGAAAGCACTGGGTCCGGTGGTGGCGATGGTGGTGGCGTGCAACGTCTATGCCCAAAACGCTCCGGCAACCGATACGGCGTCGGCGGCAGCCGCCGTCAAGGCCGGCAAGGCAGCGAATCACGAACTTGGCCGTAAGGTGCGCCACGCGCTGACGAAGACCCAGGGTCTCGACGTGTCGCACATCGCCGTGCGCGCGCGCGGCGGCGCAGTGACGCTGACCGGCTCGGTGCCGACCCAGGGACAGATCGATGCGGCCGGCGAAGCCGCCAAGGGTGTCGACGGCGTAATGTCAGTGTCGAACAAGCTCAAAGTGGTGCAGCAGTAAGCGGTACGCGTGCGCGCGGCGCCGCAAGGCCCGCGTCGCGCGGTGGTGCGCAGCGGCTTTGGTGCATGGGCGCCGTCACCGGCGTCGCGAAGACGGGTTTGCCGCCGCGCTTGCATCGCGTCGCGAGGTCTATCTATCAACCTGGAGGCTCTGGCATGATCGCCGGAGCTTTTTTTTCGCCGCCGGTTTTATGGCGTGGCACTCGCGAGGTTTGCGGGACCGCAGCAATGCGGCTTGCCGCACGCACAGGTCCTGATGGAGGCGCGGCCGTCGCGGATTCGTGCGCTGCGACACATTACCGACGCATCGCGAGGCGTACTGTGACCAAGAGGGAAGGGGGAGCCAAGGTCATGGAAACCACGCTGTTTCGCTATATCGATCTGCCGATCGGCGATCGCGCGGCATTCGAACTGGTGTGCGCGCGACACGGTTTCGCGCCCGCGCATTTCGACATCAGCGCGAGCGTGGCACCCGGTGAGCCGGCGCACGAGCGGGTCGTCACCGTGCGGCGCGGCAGCTGGTCACAGTCGTATTACGACCGCCACGGTCAGTGGGTCAGGCAGTTCGAGGCGGATCTGACCTGCCGGTTTTTCAAATAGACACGGGTTGTGGCGTGCGCGCTTGACGCGTCTTCAGCGCCTCACGACAACACCAGCCGCACGCCGACCAGCGTCAGCGTCGCGGCGAGCAGATTGCGCAGCAGCGCGTCCGGCGCGCGCGAGGCCAGATAGCTGCCGATCGCGATGCCGGGCAGCGATCCCACCAGCAGCGACAGCAGCATCGACCAGTCGATCGAGCCGAGCAGCCAATGTCCGGCGCCCGCGAGCAAGGTCAGCGGCACCGCGTGCGCGATGTCGGAGCCGACGATGCGCGTCGTCGGCAGCATCGGATACAGCAGCATCAACACCGTCACGCCAATCGCACCCGCGCCCACCGACGTCAACGACACCAGCACGCCGAGGGTCGCGCCGGTCAGCATGGTCAGCGCGAGCGTGCGTGCCTGGCTCGGCGCGCGTTGCTTGCGCGCGCCGAGCGCCGCGAGCTGCGGACGGAACACCAGCGCGATCGCGGTAATCAGCAGCGCCGCGCCGAGCACGACCTGGATCAGCCGGCCCGCGCCAGGCGTATCCATTCCATAGCGATGCAGCAGGATCAGCGTGACGGTCGCCGCGGGCACGCTGCCGGCCGCGAGGCGCAGCGTGACCTGCCAGTCGACCGAGCCCTTCAGTCCGTGCACCAGCGTGCCGGTCGCCTTGGTGGCGGCCGCGTACAGCAGGTCGGTGCCGACCGCGGTGGCAGGGTGCACCTTGAACAGCAGGACGAGGATCGGCGTCATCAGCGAGCCGCCGCCGACGCCCGTCAGCCCGACCAGAAAGCCGACGAACAGGCCGGAGACGGAGTACAGCAGATCGATGTGGGGTAGAGCCATTGAACGGAAAGCTGACGCAGCGCGGGTGAAGGGTTGGGCGGCAAGACCGGCGTACGCGCCGGGGCGGGTGGGTGCGGCGGTGTGCGGTGCGCTGCACGGCCGCGTCGGCCGGCGCCTCAGCGGCGAAAGGCGCTATTGTCGCAAAACTGCCGCGCCAGCGTGCGGCACTTGTTCAGGGGGAGCGCGTCGCGGCTGGCAGCGGGCTGCGTTCGGCGTGTACGGCGCTGATGTGCCGCGTGGCGTGTGAGGTGCCGCTCAGAGCGCGCGGCGGATTTCGACGACGCCGAACGCCGCGAGCGTGAAGCCGACCACGCGATCGATCGCGACGCGTAGCCTGCTGCCGATCGCATGACGCGCGAGCGACACCATGGTCACCAGACAGCACCACCACGCGATCGAGCCGGCGAACACACCGCCGACCGTCGTCAGCGCGATGGCCGGCGAGAACGCGCCGCGTGGCGCGAGCGTCGTGAATAGCGCCGCGAACATGATGACGGTCTGCGGATTGGTCAGCGTCAACAGCAGCGCACTCGCGTACGCACGCAGCGCGCCGGCGCGGCCGATCTGCGCGAGCTTGCCGTTGCCGTTGCCATTGCCGTCGGCGGTTTCAGCGGGCGGCTTCTGCAGCAGCGCGCGCACGCCGAGATACAGCAGGAACAGGCCCGCGAGCAGATGCAGCGGGCGGTCGTACGCGAGCATGAACTGAGAAATGCCGACGAGGCCGAGCGCCGCGATCAGCCCGTAGGCCGCGTCGCCGCTGGCGATGCCGAAGCCGATCGCGAGTCCCGCGCGCGGACCGCCGCTCAGCGTTCGGCGGATGCACAGCATGCCCATCGGGCCGACCGGCGCGGCGATCGCGAGGCCGACGCCGGCGGCCGTGAAAAACAGACTGGTGGTGGACATGGGCAGGTTCTCGAGCGTTGTTCTGGTTGGGGCGGTCGCCTGCGGGCAGCCGGCGCACCCGCCAGCATAGCCAGACCGGAAATCGCGGGCAAGGGCAGGGATGGGTGAGACTCGACGCGCGATGACTCGCTTCAGCGGATCGGCCGGCATGGCGATGAAAGCTGACATCGCCGCGCTCGCTTACAACGGCTCTTTTGTCAGAAAAACAAAAATGCCGCTCAGTTGCTTAACTGAACGGCATTGCGGCTCAATGCCGCTTTTTTTGGCCGTGATATCGGGAAAATTCGCCTAAAAATGAGATGGCCAGAGCAATCGTTAATATCTGTCAATGAAGTTTTTGTCTCAAATTAAAATCATTGACCGTGCCCCCGTTTAGATGCTTAATTTGCCGGGTGTTTTCTGGAAAATCAAAAGAGGTCAAATGGGACAACAGAAACAGGCAGGTGCCGCGGGCGAGGAAGAGTGCCAAGTTTGTCGTGTCACCTATTCAATATACGCAAACTTCCCGCCAATGCCGTCTGCAATGGCGATGAACGTCGAAACTGGCGAATGGTTTCCGCAGGATAGGCTTCGGTCGTATTCGAACGGTTACGAAATGGCCGACGCCCTGGGTTATGCATGGGCGTGCGATTGCCGCGGTCGCACGGCGGCCTCAGCGCTGACGTCGAAAATTCGCACTCACGACGAGTATTACGCGCTCAAAAAAAGCGATGGCCAACCCCTCGCCAACGTGCGTTACAGAATTGTCGTTGACGGTAAACGGGTGATAACGGGAACCACAAGCCAGAGCGGACACACTGTGCGCGTAGTTACTCGCGGAACGGCAAGCCTCAAACTTCAATTGGAGAAATAGGAATGCCGGAAAGTCCGGATTGGCTAACGGTTCACGACACCGCGTGTACAAACACGAACCCGAACTCATGCGTTGAAGTTCGGATTGCAGCGAACCTGTTGTCGTGGAATATTCCAGACAACAGTTACGGTGACAAGTTGCCTATCATTCCCTCATCCTCGCGTGTGATGCACGGAAAGATTCTGTACCGTCTGGCTATCCAGGCCGCAGTGAAAAGTCGTCGAGGAGATTCGGTTTTCGGGCGTGCCCTATCGATCAGGAGCAGCCGTCCGGGCGACACAATACGGATTTCAGGTCCGACCGATTTAGACGGTTGCGCGACGGTTATTCTCGAATCGCGCGAACCCGGGGATTTGACACTCACCGTAGCTGACGAAGATATAACCTCGGTCCCGCTGCGTTTGAGGTTCAAGGACGCATGGTACGAGAGCACGTTTCTTATTACGGGGTATCACGTTTGCTTCGAACAGGATTTTACAGGTGAAGTTGTGATTGCTCGCGGAACCAACGATCAACACAAGCGCGATTTTCTCTATGGCGCGCGAGGCGTTGTCATGCAGGGAACCGGTAAAGCATCTAACGGGCGCTATATTCGACCAATACAGGTGAATTCAGGTTGGCATAGAAATAGTCACGGCAATCGCGACTATCTCAACAACCCGGATGGCGTAGCCTTCGCTTACACGGATTCAGTGCAAGGCGCATTCGGACCGGTTACGGAGAATCGTTCGATAGCGGTCGATCCTAACGTCATACCGAAGCACGCTCAAGTCGAAATAGAGATCGTCGGCAGACGCTTCGCCGATGATACTGGCAGCGCGATTACCGGCCATCACATCGACAATTTCGTCGGTGCGGGCGCCGTTGTCCAGTCCGCTTGGGAGCATGGGGCGGTAAACAATACGCAGCGCAAAGTTAAGTATATTGGATGACCGTCGAGGAATAGAGTTATGAGTAAACAACGCTTAGCACATAGACTCAGCGCCGGGTTGTTTTGTACGTTGCTTGTTCCGACTGTCTACGCTGACGGGTCGATTAGCTTCAACGATTACATCGTGCCGATGCTGAAGGATCGCCCCCAATTTAAGGAATTTATACTGCAATCGTTTTCGGTTACGGATACGGGATGGGGGATCCGAATAAATAGTCCGACAATGCCCCATATGGGCGGCGCGCGAATGGGACCATACAGATTCCAGGCTATCTGGCATAGTCCGCGTGGCGACACTCCTGTTACTCTTGTAATTGATACTAAAACGGAGTTTTTTGATCGCCACCGTCGGCAAATAACCGGTAGCGATCTACGCGGAACCACTTCGATTACGGAAACGCTGGACTCTATTGAAGTCGAGCCAGCCCAAACACAATAGCTTGCGCATCCTATGACCGCAATCGTTGGCCCGCTTTGTGGGACCTTCCATCTTGTCTTGCCGGAAGACAATCTGCACCTTGGGCAGAGCAGTATCAGTCAACACGCCAGAGAGTTTTTGAAAGGACTTGAGGCGAACAGAACGCGCCATCAATGCAAAAGTGCACGTACCGTTGTTTCAGTACGTGTACGATGCATTGGTGAGTGTTTCTTTTAATGCTGTAGCAGACCATGCTGCGGACGAATTGACGCATCGCGAAAATCAGGTGACTGCCGAAATATTCCGAATTACATAAAAAAGATTTCGCTGTTCCTCGAGCTTGCGTCAACGCCGGGAAACGGAGGCTGGAGTGTTCTCTGAAGGTGTATATGATGCGTCCAACTAGAATGCTTGCTGTGCGGCTTATCATGGTTTCGATGTTTAATTTTATTGATTCAACTGCGCTGAGCAAAACAATTTACTCGGTGCAGTTCGACTACAAAAAAGCAGCGCCATCATCGGTTTATTCTTCTGGAAAATTGCGCGAGGAAATTGACCGTCTTTGCAAGACCGGTGAGCACGCGGCAACCGCCGATATCGCTGCGTGCAGCCACAGGAATTTCGAACAAATTTACGCAGAATTGAATTCCACGATTAAATCGTTGGAAACTGAGTTGAGGAAAGGCGATGTTGATTTGAAGGTCGATAACAATCCTGTTGCATTGCCTTACTTTGAGAAAGGACAAAGGGCATGGGTCGAGTATCGCGACAACCAGTGTTACGCTGAGAGCTATTCATTAGGCGAAGCGTCGGTGCGTTATATGACGTTTTGGGATTGCATGGCGCGCATAACGAAAGGGCGGATAAGCGATCTGAAGAGCACGGAAGACTAACGGAAGGCAACCGCGCCTCAAACAAGTCGCCCCGCTTTGCGGGCTTTCCATTCGAGCGTCAACGTGCTTGTTTCTGCACTGCTTTGCACGGCAAGCCGTGGTTCGAGCCGCACCGCAAGCGACAGAAATCCTCCACGGCCTTCCACGATCAACCATAATTCCCCCCACCCCCAACCCACGAATCCGCTGCGCCGATGTGGCAAATCGATCAGGTGACGCTGCGCTTGTTCATCGCCGTGTGCGAGGAAGGCACGATCGCGCGCGCGGCCGAGCGTGAGTTCATCGCGCCGTCGGCGGTCAGCAAGCGGCTCGCCGATCTCGAAGCGCTCGTCGATGTCGCGTTGCTGTCGCGCAGCCAGCGCGGCGTGCGCGCGACCGCCGCCGGCGAAGCGCTGTTGCGCCACGCGCGGCTCATCATGCGCGGCCACGAACGCCTGCAGGCCGAACTCAGCGAGTATGCGGCCGGCGCGCGTGGGCATGTGCGCGTGCTCGCCAACGTGTCGTCGATGGTGGAGTTTTTGCCCGAGGCGTTGTCGGCGTTTCTGCAGGCGAATCCGGCGATTCGCGTCGACGTCGAGGAGCGCGTCAGCGCGGACATCGTGCGCGGACTCGAAGAGGGTGTGGCCGATCTGGGCGTCTGCCGCGACACGGTGCCGCTCGGCAGTCTCGACACGTTGCCGTATCGCGCCGACCATCTCGCGCTGATCGTGCCGCGCGCGCATCCGCTCGCGGGCGAGGCGCAGATCGGCTTCGAGCAGACGCTCGGGTTCGATCATCTGGGGCTCGCATCGAATGCGTCGGTCAATGCGCTGATGCAGCGCATCGCGCTGGAGAAGGGCAGCGAGTTGAATTACCGCACCTATGTATCGACGTTCGATGCCGCCTATCGCTTCATCCAGGCGGGTCTCGCGGTCGCGATCCTGCCGCGCGAGGCGCTGCCGCGCCATGCGGCCGACGAGTACGGCATCGTCGCCGTGCCGTTGCGCGAGGATTGGGCCGCGCGGCGCTTCGTGATCTGCATGCGCGATCGCGCGGCATTGACGCTGGCGGCCGCGCGATTGCTCGAGCATCTGCTGAGCGCCAGATAAGACGGGCGACGCGCTTCGTCACCCGCGCCTTCGCTACCTCCCCAGACAAACCCCTAAGCATTTCACCCAGGCGAGCGCCAAAGCCCGCGCCATCGGCCTGAGCGGCCATCGCGAGCGGCGATGGTGTGCTTCGTCAAAGCAGACTTTGCCGCGCGTCGTCACGCGGGCACGCTGTGACCCAGTCAGCGCACCACTTCCATCCAACGGGCCTCTGAAGCCCGCGTCCACGACCAGGATTCCAACCAATGAATGAAACCCGCGAGCGCGTCGTCGTGACCGAAGTCGGTCTGCGCGACGGTCTGCAAAGCATTGCCCGCATCATGTCCACCGACGACAAGCGGCGCTGGATCGACGCCGCCTACGCGGCCGGCGTGCGCCACATGGAAGTCGCGTCGTTCGTGCCGGCGAAGCTGCTGCCGCAAATGGCGGACGCCGCCGACGTAGTCGCCCACGCCCGTAGCTACGACGATCTCAGCGTGAGCGCGCTCGTGCCGAACCTGAAGGGCGCGCAGCACGCGCTCGAGGCTGGCGTAGAGCGCATCGTCGCGCCGATTTCGGTGAGCGCCGCGCATAGCGTCGCGAACGTGCGCAAGACGCCCGCCGAGATGATCGACGCGTTCGCCGCGATGCGCGAGCTGATCGATGGCGCGTCCCCGGCAGGTGGGCGCCGCGTCGAGTTGATCGCCGGTTTGTCGACGGTGTTCGGCTGCACGCTGCAGGGCGCCGTGCCGTACGCGGATATTGCCGCGATCGCGCGCGCCGCGGTGCAGGCCGGCGCCGACGTGATCGCGCTTGGCGATACGACGGGCGAAGCGACGCCGCGTCAGGTCGGCGAGGTCATCGAGCTGGTGCGCGACGTCGCGGGCGACAGGCTGCGCTCGCTGCATTTCCACGACACGCGCGGCCTCGGGCTCGCCAACACGCTGGTCGCGCTGCAGCACGGGATCCGCGAGTTCGATGCGTCGCTGGCTGGTCTCGGCGGCTGTCCGCATGCGCCGGGCGCAACCGGCAACGTCAATACCGAAGACCTCGTGTTCATGCTTCACAGCATGGGCTACGACACCGGTATCGACATCGCGCGGCTACTCGCATCGCGCGCGGTGCTGGCGCAAGCGCTGCCGGGCGAGCCGCTGTACGGCTATCTCGCGCGAGCGGGATTGCCGAAACAGTTCGCGCACGCGCAAGCGGTCGCGCGCGACTCCGCCAGCTACGCCGAATCTTTGCATTGTCTCCATTCTTCCGTTCCGCAGGTGCCGCAATGACTCCGCTTTCCTCCGCTACTTCAGCTTCGTCGTCGACGTCCTCGCCGCAGCCGGGTACCTTGCCGCTCGCGGGCATCCGCGTGATCGAGTTGTCGCATATGGTGATGGGTCCGACCTGCGGCATGATTCTCGGCGACCTCGGCGCCGAAGTGATCAAGGTCGAGCCGCCGCGCGGCGACAGCACGCGCCGGCTGCTCGGCACCGGCGCGGGCTTTTTCCGCACCTTCAATCGCAACAAGAAGAGCGTCGCGCTCGATCTCGACAGTGAAGCCGGTCTCGCCGCGCTGAAGCAACTCGTCGATAGCGCCGACGTCTTCGTCGAAAACTTCAAACCCGGCCGCATGGCGAGTCTCGGCCTCGATTACGCGACGCTGCGCGAGCGCAATCCGCGGCTGATTTACGTGTCCCACAAGGGCTTTCTCAATGGTCCGTACGAACATCGTCTGGCGCTCGACGAAGTCGTGCAGATGATGGCGGGCCTCGCGTACATGACCGGTCCGGTGGGCCGTCCGCTACGCGCGGGCAGCTCGGTCAACGACATCATGGGCGGCATGTTCGGCGCGATCGGCGTGCTGGCGGCGCTGCACGAACGGCACGCGAGCGGCCGCGGCAAGGAGGTGCAGAGCGCGCTGTTCGAGAACTGCGTGCTGCTCTCGGCGCAGCACATGCAGCAGTTCGCGGCGACCGGCATGGCCGCCGCGCCGATGCCCGAGCGCATCAGCGCCTGGGCCGTCTACGACGTGTTTACGCTCGCGCACGGCGAGCAGATGTTCATCGCCGCGACCGGCGACGCGCAGTGGCGCGCGCTGTGCGCGATTCTCGAACGCGACGATCTGCTCGCCGATGCGCGCCTCGCGACCAACAACGACCGCGTGCTCGCGCGCGGCTGGCTGCTGCAGACGCTCGGCGAAAGCCTGAGCCGTCTCGACGGCGCGACACTCGTGCCGCTGTTCGAGCGCAATCACATTCCGTTCGCGTCGATCACGAAGCCCGAGGAGTTGTTCGACGATCCGCACCTGAACGCGAGCGGCGGCCTCGTGCCGCTGACGCTCGACGACGGCAGCGAAACCGCGATGCCGTTGCTGCCGATTTCGCTCGACGGTGCGCGTCTCGGGCCGCGTCGGCCGATCGCGAAGATCGGCGAGCACACCGTCGAGGTGCTGCGCGAACTCGGGTTCGACGACGCGCGGATCGCGGAGCTCGGCGGTGGCGTGCAATCGCGGGCGCCGCGCGCGGCTGCGTGAGCGTCGTGCCGCGCTTGACCCGCTGCAGCGGGCAATAGACCAATGATTCTGGAGACAGACGATGAAATCGTCGAATCAGGCGATGTACTCAACGGCGCTCGGCGATGCCGGCGCGCTCGACGGCTCACCCACGGACGCGGGCGCGGATGCGGCAGGCTCTGACCGCGCCGGCGCGATCGCGCTCGACGGCGCGCGCATTTCCGCGCGGCTCGACCGGCTACCCGCGACCCGCACGATCTGGCAGCTCGTGATGCTGCTGAGCTTCGGCATGTTCTTCGAACTCTACGACCTGATGTACTCCGGCTATATCGCGCCGGGACTCGTGCACAGCGGCCTGCTGACGGCCACGACGCGCGGCCTGTTCGGCACGAGCGGCGTCGCGAGTTTCATCGCCGCGCTGTTCGCGGGCCTGTTCATCGGCACGGCGGCCTGCGGCTTTCTCGCCGACCGCTTCGGCCGGCGCGCGATCTTCACCTGGTCGCTGCTGTGGTACACGGCGGCCAACGTCGTGATGGCGTTCCAGCACACGGCGCTCGGATTGAACTGCTGGCGCTTTATCGCGGGAGTCGGCATCGGCGTCGAGATCGTCACGATCGGCACGTATATTTCCGAACTCGTGCCGAAGCACATTCGCGGGCGCGCTTCGGCGTGCTCGCAGGCGGTCGGCTTCTGCGCGGTGCCGATCGTCGCGTTCCTGTCGTATCTGCTGGTGCCGCAACGCCTGTTCGGTCTCGACGGCTGGCGTGTGGTCGTGCTGATCGGCGCGATTGGCGCGATCGTGGTGTGGTGGATTCGCCGCGGCTTGCCGGAGAGCCCGCGCTGGCTCGCGCAAAAAGGCCGCCTCGACGAAGCCGACGCGGTGATGACGCGTCTCGAAGCACGCGTCGCGCGCGAGTATCGGCGCCAATGCGGCCTGCCGTTGCCCGAGCCGGCGCTGCCCGAACCGGTGCGCGCGCGGGCCGCGTTTCGTGATCTGCTGGTGCCGCCGTATCGCAGGCGCACGCTGATGCTGATCATCTTTCACGTGTTCCAGACGATGGGCTACTACGGCTTCGCGAACTGGATTCCGACGCTGCTGATGAAGCAGGGCATCACGGTGACGACGAGTCTGATGTACGCGAGCATCATCGCGATCGCGGCGCCGCTCGGGCCGTTGCTGGGGCTGCTGATCGCCGATCGCTTCGAGCGCAAGACCGTCATCGTCTGTATGGCGGCGGTCAACGTCGTGTGCGGACTCGCGTTCAGCCAGGCGCGCGAGACGGTGCTGCTCGTGAGTCTCGGCGTGTGCCTCGTGCTCGCGGGCAACATCATTTCATACAGCTATCACGCGTACCAGGCCGAACTGTTTCCGACCGGCATCCGCGCGCGCGCGGTCGGCTTCGTTTACTCGTGGAGCCGGATTTCGGCGATGTTCTCGGCGTTCGTGATCGCCGCCTGCCTCGGTCGCTTCGGCGTGAACGGCGTGTTCGTGTTCATCTCGGGGGCAATGGCGATCGTCATGGTCGCGATCGGTACGCTGGGACCGAAGACGCGCGATGTCGCGCTCGAGGATCTTTCGAAGTAGCTAGGGCCTGTTCACGCTAATAACGGGCTTGCGAACGTGCCTTTGCGCGCGTAGTGCAAGGAGAGAGGAGCGCCGTTTGGCCGAGCCAAACAAGCGACGACCGACGCCGCAATACGGGCGCAAAGGCACGTTCCCCTGTATTAAAAAAACCTTCAAGGGGCTGGCCGCCAGAAGGGCCGATCGCCGCGTCATGCTCCTTGCGAATACGTCGAGTATTCGTTGCGTCGCATTCCTTGCGCTCGGCCCTTCTGGCGGCCAGCGCAAGCCCGTTATTAGCGTGAACAGGCCCTATGAGTCTTGGCGAGTCTCGTCGTTGCTCGACAGCCGGTCCGATACGTTGCCGAGCAGCAGCGCGAGCAGCACCACGCCGATCATTGCGAACAGGAACCCGCCGATCATCGTGGCAAGTATCAGCGTGATCCATGAAATGCCGTCCATGTGTGCGGTTCCAGCGCGTTTGTCGGGGGCATCGTAACCCGTTCAGAACCACTTTTATGTGCGCTTGCCCGCCGTAAACCTGTCAGGCGACGCCGAACTATCGTCGCGTCGTGCGATTACGCGGCGCGTTCTCGACGGGTGTCACAATCGTTGCATAGGGATGGCGGACTTCGTTCGCTGTCCCCAACCCCCTTTGCGGAAACCTCGTAGTCCATTTCCGCAATCGGTTGGCGGAAATGCACCCGCTCGCACCCGACTTATTCCGCCATTGGCCCATCTATTGCGGGGGCGCTAAAGTCGTCCGATATCCTTGTTTCAGGTTTGAAACGTTAATCGCCACGTTAATATTCCCGTCATCAATAAAAATAGATTAAATAATCTGTTCTGGCGCGTTGAGTGCTTGCATTGGACGGCGGAAGGGTCGGTTGCGCGGCGCTTGCGCGGATCGTCAGGGGAAGTTGTCGACGCAGCCGGACCCGCTTGGTAGGGCCGGGGGTTTTCACTCATCGATAGCCAATTCCGGCAAAAAATCTCTTTTAAAATGCCACCTCGGTGGGTACATAAGGCGGGGCACGCCGTTTTTCGAGTAGCCGCGCAGTGTGCGCTGGCGTACGCATTCATTTTTTAAATTGCATTAAGATTTGCGAGTGCATATTCAACCATATGCGGTTAGACGATTAATCCAGTGAAAAGACGGTCGTTTCGGTATTGTGCCGAATTGCACTGGCCGATCACGTATTCATAGTGCCAATATGTCTGCACTTTCGGACATGACGGCAGAGCGCCGGAGGCCGTCGCTATGATGCACTGCGCGGAGTTCGCATTGTGCGTGATCGTAAAAGGTGTAGTAGATCGTTTTCTGTCGAGAGGATGACTATGACCTGCGCGAGTCTCGAGTCTGCAATGCTGCGCTGGGTGCATGCTCCGAACAAGGGCGTGCGTCGTGTCGCGATTCTGTTGTTCAACGACTGCTCGCTGCAAGGGGCGGGCGTGATCGCCGAGGTGTTCCAGGCTGCCAACGAACTCGCCACTTCCGGTTCGGGCGCGTGGCTGTACGACGTATCGTTCTTGTCCGCCGGCGGCGGCATGGTGATTTCGTCGTCGGGTTTGCGCGTCTGGACCGACGGACTCGACGCGCGCCATTACGGCGGCTTCGACGCGCTCTATGTGGCGGGCGGCAAGGGCGCGGCGTCGGCGGCGCGCGATGAGCGTCTGCTTGGATGGCTGCGGCGCGTGCGTCGCAACACCTCGATGATCCGGCCGATCGCCGAAGGGCGCGCGGTGCTCGACGCGGCGGCCCTGCCCGAGGACAAGGACGGGAGCGACCCGCACCAGCCGGCCTTGGCCAGAATTGGCGCGGGCTCGGCGGAGCAGGGCGTCGTCGACCTTAACGACCGGCTGGAATCGATGCGCAGCGCGCTCGCGATGATCAAGCGCGATCTGGGCAACGCGACCGCGCGCTCGGCTGCCGAGCGGCTGCTGTCCGACTCGTGCACGAACCTCGCGCCGCTGCTCGGCGAGGACGGCGGCATGAGTCCCGGCGACAAGGTTCGCGCGGCGGCGCGCTGGCTGCAGGAAAACTGCCAGCAGGCGATTTCGATTGCGGATGCCGCGCAGTTCGCGGCGATGAGCGAGCGCAACTTTCTGCGCCGCTTCAAGATGGAAATGGGTATCACGCCGTCGAGTTTCCTGTTGCACGAGCGCCTCGCGGTGACGTGCAGCCTGTTGACCGAATCGGAATTGCCGGTCGACAAGATCGCCCGGCGCACCGGGATGGGCAACGGCGACCGGCTCGCGAAAGTGTTTCGCAAGCGGATGAGGATTTCGCCGACCGAGTTCAGGATTCAAAGCCGCCGCATGGCAGGCGAGTAGCACCGACGGAGCCAGCCCGGTAACCGCGCGTGACAGGCGGGGACGGGTCCGTTGTTCGTCGTACCTTGCAGATCGAAAAGGATTCCCGATATGTTGACGCAGGCAGGTGTGAGCGCCCGATCCGTCGAGCCGAACGGCGCAAGCGCCGGGGTTGCTGGCGCGCGCTGCGCGCACATCGTCCCGGTCATTCTCGCGGGCGGCTCGGGCACGCGGCTTTGGCCGGTGTCGCGCGAAAACTTTCCGAAGCAGCTGATCGACGTGGTCGGCTCCGACTCGCTGCTGCAGGCGACCGCGCGGCGGCTCGAGAGCTTCCCGGCGGGCTGGAGCGTCGACGCTTCGCCGATCGTCGTGTGCGGCGAGGAGCATCGCTTCGTGATCGCCGAACAGTTGCATGAAAACGGCGTCGACGCGCGTCTGATCGTCGAGCCCGCGCGCCGCGACACGGCGCCCGCGCTGACGCTCGCGGCATCGCTCGCGTGCGCGGCCGGCGACGACGCGATCCTGATCGTGATGCCGGCCGACCACGCGATCGCGGACGTGCCTGCCCTGCAGCGCGCGCTCGCGTGCGCGGCGCACCACGCGAGCGAGGGCGCGATTGCGACGCTCGGTGTGCCGCCGACGCGTGCCGACACCGGCTTCGGCTATATCCGGATCGGCGCGGCATTGGCCGCTGGCGGCCACGCGATCGACGGTTTCGTCGAGAAGCCCGCCGAGGAACTCGCGAGGCAATACCTGGCGGCCGGCACCTACTGGTGGAATAGCGGCATCTTCATCGTGCGTGCGCGCGTGTGGCTCGACACGCTCGCGGCGCTGCGGCCCGACATGCATGCGCCGTGCGCAACCGCGTTCGCGAGCGGTAAGCAGGACGGCGACGTATTCCGGCCATCGCACGACGCGTTCCTCGACGTGCCCGCCGATTCGATCGACTACGCGGTGATGGAGCGTTTGACCGAACCGGCGCCGGCGCAAGACGACAGCGCGAGCAACGTCGAAGCGCAAGGCGCGGCACAGGACGATATGCAAGCTCAAAGTCGAGCCGCGGTCATTCCCCCCGGCGTCGTGATCCCGCTCGAAGCCGGCTGGTCCGACCTCGGCTCATGGGACGCGGTATGGGCCGCGATGGAGAAGGACCCGAACGGCAACGCCGGGCGCGGCCGCGTGGCGTTCGAAGGCGCGGTGTCCTGCTATGCGCATTCGGAAGGGCGGCTCGTCGCGTGCGTCGGCACCGCGAACGTCGTCGTGGTCGAGACCGCGGACGCGGTGCTCGTGGTGGATCGCTCGCATGTGCAGGACGTCAAGGGGCTCGTGTCGCGCATCAAGGCGCAGCACGCGCCGGAGGCCGACGCGCATCGCAAGGTGCGGCGCCCGTGGGGCTTCTATGACTCGATCGATCGCGGCGAGCGCTTCCAGGTCAAGCGCATCGTCGTGACGCCCGGCGCAAAGCTGTCGCTGCAACTCCATCATCATCGCGCTGAGCATTGGGTGGTCGTGCGCGGCACCGCGCTCGTCACGCGCGGCGAAGAGCAGTTCCTGCTCAGCGAAAACGAATCGACCTACATTCCGCTCGGCACGCGTCACCGGCTCGAAAACCCCGGCAGGGTGCCGCTCGAAATCATCGAAATCCAGTCGGGTACCTATCTCGGCGAAGACGACATCGTGAGGTTTGACGACAACTACGGCCGCTGCCCGTAGGCAGCCCATGCACGCCCCTTTTTGCGTACAGGAACGGCAGAACGAGGTAAGTAAAATGCGCAAGTTTCAGGATCTGCTCGCGCGGATTTTCGATGTCGCTCTGGTATTGGCGGGTGCGACCGTGGCGTCGCGGATCCGCTTTGATTATCTCGGCCAGTCGGGTTTCTACTGGGCGCTGGTGATGTTTTCGGCTGCGTTCGCGCTCGCGATCTTCCCCGCGTTCGGCGTCTACGAATCATGGCGCGGCCGCTCGAAGCTCGGTCTCGCCGGTCAGGTGTCGCTCGCGTGGCTGATCGTGCAGGCCTGCGCGCTCGTGCTGATGTACTCGCTGCATCGCATCGATATCGTGTCGCGGCTGTGGTTCTCGTACTGGACCGCGACGACGGGTGGCCTGCTGATCGCGAATCGGGTGATCGCGCACGCGGTGCTCGCGCGGGCGCGCGGCGCGGGTATGAACCTGCATCAGGTGGCGATCGTCGGCAGCGGTTCGCAGTGCGATGCGCTCCTGCGCCGCATCGAGTCGGCGCCGACCGCGGGCTTTCGCGCGACCGCCGTCTACAACACGCGCCCGGACGACTCCGGCGTGACGAATCCGTGCGTGCCGGTGTTCGATCGCGTCGATCTGCTGGCCGACTACATCCGCACCAACGACGTGCACGAGCTATGGCTGATGCTGTCGCTGTCCGAGGAGCCGCTGATCTGCGCGCTGATCGACGAGTTCCGCGACGACCTCGTGAATATCCGCTTCATGCCGGACGTGCGCAGCCATGCGCTGTTCGAAGGCAGTGGCGTGGTCGATCTGCTCGGCGTGCCGGCGATCAATCTGGTCGCCTCGCCGCTGTCGGCCAACGCGATGCTGAAAAAGGAAGTCTTCGACCGGCTGTTCGCCGCGGCCGCGATCGTTGCCCTCGCGCCGCTCCTGCTGGGCATCGCGATCGCGGTCAAGCTGTCCTCGCGCGGACCGGTGCTGTTCAAGCAGAAGCGCAAGGGCGCGGACGGCCGTGTGTTTACGATCTACAAGTTCCGCTCGATGCGCGTGCATACCGAAGCGAAGGGCACTTTGAGCCAGGCGACGCGCAACGACACGCGCGTGACGAAAGTGGGCGCGTTTCTGCGCCGCACGAGCCTCGACGAACTGCCGCAATTTTTCAACGTGTTGCGTGGCGACATGTCGGTCGTAGGACCGCGTCCCCATGCGCTCGAGCACGACGACCTCTATCAGAAGGTGGTCGCGGGCTATATCAATCGCTACCGGATCAAACCGGGAATCACGGGCTGGGCGCAAATCAACGGCTTCCGTGGCGAAACCGACCGCATCGAGAAGATGGAGCGTCGCGTCGAACATGACCTGTACTACCTGGGTCACTGGTCGTTCGCACTCGACATGCGGATCATCGGCGCGACGATTGTCGCCGGACTGGTGCATCGAAACGCTTACTAGAAAGTCGATAACAACGCCTCGGGGCGAAGGAGTAAAGATCATGAGCTCACTTGGTTTTCGCACAGGAAGTCTTGTGGTTTTCGCAAGCGCAGCATTGCTTTCCGGATGTCAGATCGTACCGGGACAACGGATGGTCACGCCGGCCGCGATTCAGGAGACGGGTGGCGAATTCAGTACCGAAGGCTCGCAGCAGAAGCAGATTCCGATCACCGATATCAATCTGGAACTGCTGAAGAAGATGAATGCCGACCAGACTGCCTCGGTGTTGCCGCCGACGACGACGGGTCTGTTCGGCAAGCCGGCCATGTACAGGGTCGGCCCCGGCGACGTGCTGCAGATCGTCGTGTGGGATCACCCGGAACTCGCGGCCGCGCTGGGACAGCCGCCGACGACCTCGCGCCCTTCCGATGCAATTCCGGGCTTCCTGATCGACGAGCACGGCGACATCCAGTTTCCGTACGCGGGCAACCTGCATGTCGCCGGCAAGGACGTCGCGACGATCCAGCGCGAGCTGTATTCGCGGCTGAGCAAGGTCTATCAGAAGCCCGAGGTGACGGTGCGCGTCGCGTCGTTCCGTAACGCGACGGTGTATATCGACGGCGAAGTGCGCACACCGGGCACGCAATCGATCAACGACATTCCGCTGTCGCTGACGAACGCGATCGGCCTGAGCGGCGGCTTCAACGCGACCGCGGATCGCAGCCGGGTCGATCTGATCCGCGACGGCAAGACCTATAGGCTGAACATCGACGAGCTCATCAAGCGCGGCCTCAATCCGTCGGATATCTATCTGCAGCCGGGCGATACCGTGCGCGTGAACGCGCGCGAAGACAGCGGCGTCTACGTGATGGGCGAAGTCAACAAGCCGGCCACGGTGCTGCCGTTGCGCAACGGCTCGCTGACGCTGTCGCAGGCGATCTCCGACGGCGGCAGCTTCGACTCGAATACCGCCTCGGGGCAGCAGCTGTTCGTGATCCGCAATTCGACCAGCGACTCGCCGCAGATCTATCACCTCGATGCGACCTCGCCGGTGGCGATGCTGCTCGCGAACCAGTTCGAGCTACAGCCGAAGGACATCGTGTACGTCGGTCAGGGCGGTCTGGTTCGCTTCAACCGCGTGTTGAACCTGCTGTTGCCCGCGATCAACGCGGCGGTGACGGGAGTCGTCGTGTCGAAGTGATGCATGCGTGACGCGATATCTGAACCGGCAGGCCTTGTTGGGTGAAAACATGGCAATCAATTACGAAAACCGTTACGCCGGCGTGTATGAACCGGGGCAGTTGCATCTGTCGGACTACGTGCGCACGATCGTGCGCGGTTGGCGCACGATCCTCACCGTGACGCTGATCGCGCTCGCGCTCGGTTGCACGTACGCGTTCCTCACGCCGCCGGTCTATCGTTCGGACGTGCTGTTTCACGTCCAGGACAGGACGGCGAACGCGGTGAACGTCAATGCGAACGGCCGGGACGCGGCGGCGCCGCTTCCCGGCGCGTACGATTCGAAGCCGTCGACCGCGGCGCAGATCGAGCTTTTGAAGTCGCGTCTCGTCACCGAGGAGGCGGTCCGCGCGCTGCACCTCGACATCACGGCGAAGCCGCGTTATCTGCCGGTGATCGGCAGCAAGATCGCCGGACTCGTGAACGGGCACTGGTGGTTCCGGCTGCCGTCGTTCGTCAACCTGCGCGGGTTCGCGTGGGGCAACGAGAGCATCGCGGTGTCGCGCTTCGACACGTCGAAGGACTTGTATGGCGAGACCTTCACGCTAGTCGCGGGCGCCGGCAACACCTTCATGCTGCGCGATCCTCACGGCAGCGCGATCCTGTCGGGGCGCGTCGGCGAGACCGTGCAAACCGATACCGCGGTCGGCCCGGTCACGCTGCACGTCGACACACTGGTCGGCGCGCCCGGCTCGCGTTTCGAGCTGACGCGCGCGTCGACGCTCGGCACGGTGGAGCGTCTGGCGAAGACGATGGTCGTGCAGGAAACGGCGGAGGACTCCGGCGTGATCCGCGTGAGTCTCGAAGGCGCCGATCCGGCGCTGACCGCGGCGATCGTCAACAACGTGGCGCGCCAGTTCGTGCGGCAGGATCTCGCGAGCCATTCGACCGAATCCGACCACACGCTCGCGTATCTCGAACAGCAACTGCCCGACGCGCGCAAGGCGCTCGACGACGCAGAAGAGCGCTACGGCAAGTTCCGCAATACACATGGCGCCGTCGATCTCGGTGAAGAAAGCAAGCTGCTGTTGCAGCAGATCGTCGACAACAAGACGAAGCTGCTCGATCTGCAGCAGCAGCGCGCGGAGCTGTTGCAGCGTTTTACGCCGAATCATCCGATGGTCGCCGCGCTCGATGCGCAGATCGCCGCGTTGCAGGGCGCGCAGAGCACGATGAACCACAGCGTCTCGACGATGCCCGACACCGAGCAGACCGCGCTGCGTCTGCAGCGCGACGTGCACGTGAACACCGATCTGTACATGAACCTGCTCAACAGCGTGCAGCGACTGCGGGTCGCGCAGGCGGGGCAGGTGAGCGGCGTGCGCGTGGTGGACTTCGCCGAAACGCCCGACGATCCGGTGTGGCCGAAGCGCATGCTGGTGATCCTGATCTCGCTCGGCGGCGGCCTCGCGCTCGGCTTGCTGCTGGTCTTCTTGCGGCGCGCGATGCGCGGCGGCGTGGAGCGCCCGGACGAACTCGAGGGGATGCTCGGCGTGCCGGTATTCGCGGTGGTGCCGCGCAGCCAGACGCAATTGCGCCTGCAGGAAAAGGTGTCGCTGCGCCAGCGCGGGCAGCATGTGCTGGCGCAACAGGCGCCCGAAGATATCGCGGTGGAAGGGGTGCGCAATCTGCGCACCTCGCTGCAGCTGTCGCTCGATCATGCGGCCAACAACGTCGTGATGATCACCGGCTCGCGGCCCGATGCGGGCAAGTCGTTTCTGTCGGTGAATCTGGCGACGCTGGTCGCGTCGGCGAACAAGCGCGTGCTGATCATCGACGGCGACATGCGACGCGGCGACGTGCATTCGCATTTCGGCGTCAGCCATCGGCCGGGACTGTCCGACGTGCTGTGCGGCGGCGATCTCAACGCGATGATCCAGCGCGACGTGCTGCCCAACCTCGACGTGCTCGCGAAAGGCACGCTGCCCTCGCACCCGGCCGAGCTGCTGATGAGCAAACGCTTCGAAGCGATGCTCGAGGTGTTGAAGCCGCAATACGACGTCGTGATCATCGACACGCCGCCGGTGCTCGCCGTGACCGACTCGACGCTGATCGGCAAATACGCGGCGACGACGCTGCTCGTCGTGCGGCATGGGCGTCAACCGCTGCATGAGATCATCGAAACCACCAAACGCCTGCGTAACGGTGGCGTCGGTCTGCGCGGCGTGCTGCTCACCGACGTGCCGCAGGAAGCGGCGTTTCTCGGCTCGGGGTATCAGGGCGGCTATTACGGCTACGACAGCATCGCCGGCTGACACTGCTGCCCGCGGGCGCGTCTTTCGGGGCGCCGCGCGGGCGGGCGTGATCGACTGCACGCCCGTGCCGCCGTCCCGCGAGATACCTCGCAATCCTTAGTGGTGACGCAGCAGATCGCGCAATGCGCGCGACTCTTCCGCCGTCGGTTGCATGGTTTGCCACGCCGACTCGTGCGACGCGAGGGCGACGAGCCGTTGCGCGGCCTTGCTGCTCGAATCGATCCGCAACGCTTCGTTGGCGTTGTGCGACGCGCACTCCCAATGTCCCACGTTGCTGCAGCCGCGCGCGAGGCTCAGCAACGCGTCGCGTTGCTGCTCTAGCGTGCTCACCTGGGCGCGCATGCTGCGCGCGCCGCGATTGTCGGGCTGCGCGGTGATTACGGCGGCGAGGCGTGCTCTGGTCGCCGCCAGATTGCCTCGTTGCAGATAGCCGTGCGCGGCTTTCAGATTGCGCTCGGCGTCGGCGCGCTGTTTGTCGGCTTGCGTGAGCGGGGCGGCCATCGTGTCGGTGTTGGTGTTGGTGCTGGTCGACGCGAGCGCCGTGCCACGCGGCGTGGGCGCGGAGATGGCCGCGCTCGATGTCTTCGTTGACGCTACGGCGCGCGCGGTCGTGACGACGGGCGGTGCCGGTCGCGCTGCGGTCGGCGTGGTCGCAACGACGGGCGTTGACGGTCGCGCTGGGACGGGCGCGGTCGCCACGACGGGTGGAGCCGATCGCGCTACGGCAGGCGCGGTCGCAACGACCGGCGGTGACGATGGCGCAACGGTCGGTGCGGTCGCCACGATGGGCGGGCTCGATCGCGCTACGGCAGGCGCGGTCGCAACGACGGGCGGTGACGATGGCGCAACGGTCGGTGCGGTCGCCACGATGGGCGGGCTCGATCGCGCTACGGCAGGCGCGGTCGCAACGACCGGCGGTGACGATGGCGCGACGGTCGGCGCGGTCGCCACGACGGGCGGTGCCGGTGGCGCGACGGGGGCCGCGTGCACGTTCGCCGGTTGCTGCCGCGCGACGACAACGGGACGCGGCCGTTGCGCGACGATCGACGCCGGCTTCGGCGCCGCGGCAACCGACGGCGCCGCATTCTGCGCAACGTTCTGTGCAGGGGCTTGGCCAGGGTTGTCCGGGCGCACCGTGCCGAAGACCGTGACCGGCGTGTCGACGCTCGCATCGTCGTCGTTGAGTAGAACGAAGCCGACGTACACGACGCCGAGCGTCGCGAGCGCGGCTGCGGCGAGCGCGAGCGGATGCCGCCGTCGACGCCCGCCCGGCTCGAACGTCGCTTCGTCGATCAGATCGTAGGGGCTCATCTTCGTTTGCGCGGAGCGTCGCGACGAACGGTCCGCGGGCAAGCTCGCGGCCGCTGGCAGCGGTTCGAGTTGCGTGCGCGATGCGCTCAGCGCCTGGGATCGCGCGGAGCGCTCGCCGGGCTTGTCGTCCGTATCGAACGAATCGATCGGCAGCGCATGGCATGCGGGACACGGCGAAAAGCGGCCCGACAGCGGCACGCCGCAGTATGCGCAGTGATGGAAAAATGGCTGGTCGGAGGTCGTGTCGCGCGGCATGGCCGTGTCGCTCCACTGGCGCCGAAGGGCGGCGCCATCAAAAAGAATGAATGCAACGACGCCCGCAAGCGGCGTCGGCCGGACTACTGGACGACGTAACCGCGCGCCTGCATGCACGCGCCGAAGGCGGCCCAATAGCGGGTCATCGGCGGCTCGGGCGCGGGCAGCGGCGGCAGCTTCACGTTCGACGCCGCGTTGGCCTGCAGCGAAGCGGCCGCCCCATCCGACGCGCCGGGTGCCGCGGTCGCACTGGGGCCCGTTGCCGCTGCCGATGCGTTCGGCGGTGCATTCGCCGCCGCGGTGGCTGGCGCGCCTGGCGCGCCGGCGCCGGCCGCGGCTTCGTTCACCGGTTTCGCCGACGATGCGCCGCCAGGCGCTTGCGCGCCAGCCAACGGCGCGCTCGCGGCTTCGGGCGCGCTCGCGCTCCACGGCAGCGGCGTGGCTGAGAAGGAACTAGGCGGAAGCGGCGGCTTCGACGGTACGCCGGTCGACGCACCTTTGGCCGCGGGCGGCTGACGCGGCGGAATCTGCGACTCGTGGGCCATGTTGACCCCGGTCACGCGGTTCGCCTCGGCGTAGCACATCGCGTTGTCGATGCTGCGCTCGTAAGGGCTCTGACTTCGGATCGGATAGGTGACAGGCCGCCACGCGAACGCGGCAGTGCTCGTCACCAACAGCGTCAGTACGGTATATGTTCTAAATGCCATCGCAGTCACTCCCGCAGCGATGTCTCGCCTTTTTGTGTTTGATTTCGTGTCGTGCTTTCGTTCTGTGCTCGTTGCGCGTCGTGTTCGAGCTCGTTCTCATGCCTGGCGCTCGTGCTTCTGTCGCGGCCTGCCGATAGGCCGTGGCGTTGCGGTGCTTGGCGCCACGGTTCCCCGGAACGGGCACGTCGCGAATGCCGCTTTAACGAGCGTAGCACCGCGGTTTGGCCACGCGATGCATCGGATAGCGCGCGAAAACGCCATCGTGCAGTGCAATCAGGACACAATCGGCGAGGCGGCGTTGAAGATCGGGACAATCCCTGGTCGCCACGAAGGATCGTCAGGAGTCGAAGATGAAAAACCTATCGTATCGCTATCGGCCGCTTTGCGCAGCGTTCTGTCTGTCGGTGGTGTCGCTCGCCGCGCCGCTCGCGAGCGGCGCGAGCGACGCCAACATGAGCGCGGAGACGGCGGGTGAGCGCGCAAGCTTCGCGCGGGCGTTTTGCGACGTGTCGCCCGAGCGGATCGGCGCCTATAAGGAGCGGCTCCGAAAGGTCCTGACCGGTGCGACCGATTTCGATCAGCACTGGGACACGGGCTGGCACCGCGCCGACATCACCAATAGCCAGATGAACGCACTGCGCGAGCGAGATCCGAAGGAATTCGCGGCGCGCATCAAGGTCAATTGCGAACGGCTCAAGTGGATGGCGGGTAATGCGTTGCACCGGCCTGCGCAGAAGTGAAGTGAAACGAGCGCGCTGTCGGGCGACCGAAACTGGCGGATCGTGGCCTGATGCAGAAGGCTTCGCCGGACTGAATCTCGCGCGGCTGTAGTCGACGACACGCGAACCGACTGGAACCGGAAGCTTTTTGCATACTCGACGGTTTCGGCCAAAAATACACATTATTATGACTTTCGCTTAATGTTCGGCTAACCGTCGAGTAGTCTGCAGATGTAACGCTCAACGACCTTTCGAGCATGTAACTAATTCGCGAATATCGTTTGGTCCGTACTGCGGCACATTTGCGGCGGTAATGAGGCCTGCTATAGGTGAATATTAGCTAACGTAATGCCGGACCGACCTTCTGCTGGGCAAGCTTCCAGATCAAACGCTGTTTGACCTTTTGCCGTTATCGTTTCGAAGTGAGGAGCGATTATGTTGAACCCGAAGACGTTCGGACACTGCTTTGGCTCGTCCGCAAGACGTGGATAACACGCGGGCCGCGTTTGTACTACTCGCAGTTTGGAGAGGACGCGGTGTTGCGCGAGATAATCAGTCCCCGGTGCAATAAGGGTGTTTATGTCGACGTCGGTGCATACCACCCTGTCAAGTTCTCGAACACACATGCGCTTTACAAGCGTGGTTGGCGCGGCATCAACATAGACATGGATCCAGTGAAAATTGAAACGTTTTCTCTTGCGCGGTCTGGTGATGTCAATGTATGTGCGGCCGTCTCGAACGAGAAACAGCTCAAGGAAGTCTATAATTTTTCAAATTATGGGTTGACTTCGACCATAGATCCCATAGTGGCTGCGGCCGAAGTCCAGAAGCCTATCTCCGTCCGGACCGTTGAAACTACCACATTGAACGACGTTCTCGAGCACACCCCGTACGCCGGCCAGGAAATCGATCTGCTTTCCATCGACGTGGAAGGTCACGATTACGAAGTCTTGCGATCGATTGATATCAGCAGGTATAAACCAAAGATCATTATTGTGGAGTCTACGCTGACTTCGATCAGGGAAGTAATAGATTCAGCCATATTTCGCTATCTGGAGGAGCGCAATTACCGACTGGTCAGTTGGACATATTTGTCGCTGATCTTCAGAGTGGAAAGATCTCAAATCTTTCGCACCCAGTTATAGCGTTACGGTTCCGCACGTATCGTCCTTGCAGCTGCTATCAATTTCACAATCCCACTATCAACGGCCGCTGCAACGGTCCAGATCTACCTGGACCGACTGGTGCCTCAGCCGTGAAGCACATTCATGAGCCCCCTCGACTTGCCTGAAGGCTGACTATCGTAACGGCCCGCGCTTATGGGGGATTTCCCTGGGTTTGACGTTTCGAGCGGGCGCTCCGCTCCGAAGTCGCTGCCTCGTCATGGCTCGCCTCTTCCTTCACGAAGGGCCGAATCTCAACGCAACACGTCGGTAAATTATTGTTTTCTTAGAGAAAATACCGAACGGCAGACGTTCCGCACGGGGCGGGGTTCAAGCCCGAGCGAATCACATTTGAGGATCAGTGAACTTCGACCGCGTTCCCCGCTTCTTGAATTTGTCACTGCCCGTCCATATAATTAGCACTCGCTGCACGAGAGTGCTAACAACATCTCCGGTTGGCTCGGCCAGCCGGGTTTTTCTCAGCGTTCTTCAGTCTCAATCAGAGAGGAGTATGTATGAACCTTCGTCCTTTGCATGATCGCGTGATCGTCAAACGTCTGGATCAGGAAACCAAGACCGCGTCGGGCATCGTGATCCCCGAAGCCGCAGCGGAAAAGCCGGATCAAGGTGAAATCCTCGCAGTCGGCCCGGGCAAGCGCGACGACAAGGGCGCAGCCATTGCGCTCGACGTGAAGGTCGGCGACCGCGTCCTGTTCGGCAAGTACGCAGGCCAGACCGTCAAGGTCGACGGCAACGAACTGCTCGTGATGCGCGAAGAAGACATCATGGCCGTGGTGCAGAAGTAAGCGCAAGGTCGCTACTTCACCGGTTATATCCAAAGTATTCAAGGAGTTAGAAGATGGCAGCTAAAGACGTCGTATTCGGTGATTCCGCCCGTGCCAAGATGGTCGAAGGCGTGAATATTCTCGCCAACGCCGTGAAGGTCACGCTGGGTCCGAAGGGCCGCAACGTGGTTCTCGAGCGCAGCTTCGGCGGCCCGACGGTCACCAAGGACGGTGTGTCGGTCGCGAAAGAGATCGAACTGAAAGACAAGCTCCAGAACATGGGCGCGCAAATGGTCAAGGAAGTCGCTTCCAAGACCAGCGACAACGCAGGCGACGGCACGACGACCGCTACGGTTCTCGCGCAATCGATCGTCCGCGAAGGCATGAAGTACGTCGCATCGGGCATGAACCCGATGGACCTGAAGCGCGGTATCGACAAGGCCGTTACAGCCGCAATCGAAGAACTGCGCAAGATCAGCAAGCCGTGCACGACCAACAAGGAAATCGCCCAGGTTGGCGCGATCTCGGCGAACAGCGATTCGTCGATCGGCGAGCGCATCGCTGAAGCAATGGACAAGGTCGGCAAGGAAGGCGTGATCACCGTCGAAGACGGCAAGTCGCTGCAAGACGAGCTGGACGTCGTCGAAGGTATGCAATTCGACCGCGGCTACCTGTCGCCGTATTTCATCAACAACCCGGACAAGCAAGTCGCCGTGCTCGAGAACCCGTTCGTGCTGCTGCACGACAAGAAGGTGTCGAACATCCGTGACCTGCTGCCGGTGCTCGAGCAAGTCGCGAAGGCTGGCCGTCCGCTGCTGATCATCGCTGAAGACGTCGAAGGCGAAGCGCTCGCAACGCTGGTCGTCAACAACATCCGCGGCATCCTGAAGACCGTTGCCGTCAAGGCTCCGGGCTTCGGCGATCGTCGTAAGGCGATGCTGGAAGACATCGCGATCCTGACCGGCGGTCAGGTCATCGCTGAAGAAACCGGCCTCACGCTCGAGAAGGCAACGCTGGCTGAACTGGGCCAGGCGAAGCGCATCGAAGTGGGCAAGGAAAACACCACGATCATCGACGGCGCTGGCGAAGCAGCGAACATCGAAGCTCGCGTCAAGCAAGTGCGCACGCAGATCGAAGAAGCGACCTCGGACTACGACCGTGAAAAGCTGCAAGAGCGCGTTGCCAAGCTGGCAGGCGGTGTTGCGGTGATCAAGGTCGGTGCTGCGACCGAAGTCGAAATGAAGGAAAAGAAGGCTCGTGTCGAAGACGCACTGCACGCAACGCGCGCGGCTGTGGAAGAAGGCATCGTGGCGGGTGGCGGCGTCGCGCTGATCCGTGCACGTACGGCAATCGCTGGCCTGAAGGGCGCTAACGCCGATCAGGACGCAGGTATCAAGATCGTTCTGCGCGCCATGGAAGAGCCGCTGCGTCAGATCGTCGCCAACGGTGGCGAAGAAGCGAGCGTCGTCGTGGCAGCGGTTGCTGCTGGCAAGGGCAACTACGGCTACAACGCAGCGACCGGCGAGTACGTCGACCTGGTCGACGCAGGTGTCGTGGACCCGACGAAGGTGACGCGCACGGCGCTGCAAAACGCAGCTTCGGTTGCTGGCCTGCTGCTGACGACCGACGCAGCTGTCTGCGAACTGCCGAAGGAAGATGCTCCGATGCCTGGCGGCATGCCCGGCGGCATGGGCGGCATGGGCATGGACATGTAATTCCGCTCGGGCCTCGTGGTCCGGCCGCGTGGTTGAACTGCCGCGCGTCTGGATCACGGCCGAGGCCCGGCTGGCAGTCCATGTGGGGAGTGCGCCGCGAGGCGTTTCCCCAAACGAAAAAAACCCGCTTATGCGGGTTTTTTTCGTTTGGGGCCGGCGTTGATGTGCTTGCTGGCGAGCGCTTCCGGACGCCCTTTTGTCCGGATTAGGCGCCCGCGGCGTGAGCCGTGCGATGAGAGGACCTTCCGAGGCACTTTTCGCGCAGGTAGTGGAAGATCTGCGCGACGCTTTGCGCGGGGCTCAGCGTTCCCGTGTCGACGTGCAGGTCGGGATCGATCGGCGCTTCATAGGGCGCTGATACGCCGGTGAACGAGCTGATCTCGCCAGACCTCGCTTTCGCGTAAAGACCTTTGGGATCGCGGCTCGCGCAGGTGGCGAGCGAGGCGGACACATAGGTTTCGACGAACTTGTCGGCTCCGATGATCGCGCGCGCCATTGCCCGATCTTCGCGTAGCGGCGAAATCAGCGCGGAAATCACGATCAGACCCGCGTCGTTCATCAATTGGGCGACGTGCGCGACCCGGCGGATGTTTTCGCGCCGGTCGTCGGGCTCGAATCCAAGGTCGCTCGCCAGACCGTGGCGGATGTTGTCGCCGTCGAGCACATAGCAGGCGTGACCGAGCGCGATCAGCTGCTCCTCGAGCGCGAACGCGAGCGTCGATTTGCCGGCGCCGGACAGGCCGGTCAGCCAGATCGTGGCGGGCATCTGATCGAACATGCGTATGCGGTCCTGCACCGCGATCTTGCCGTGGAAGCGTTGCACGAACTGGGGCGGCTCTTTCATGGATAGGTTCTCTTGGCTCTTCTGGCTCATTCGCAGTGCCAGCCTTGCCGCCACGTGCCGGCGTTGTGCAGGCTTTCGGTGGAATTGGCAATGGTAACGCGAAAGCCTTCCGGAATATCATTCGGCAGTGGAATCGAAAATCCGCTGTATGCGCTCGGATAGCCGGCGCTCGCCACATCGGGCCGCGGCTCGCCGCTGCAGCCGGTCGCGACGATCTGCGTGCCGACCCGCACCTCGAGCGGTACCTGCCGCTGCGGCTCGCTCAGGTTGACGGCCCAGCCGCACACTACGCCGTCGCGCACCGTGTCGACAAAACCGTCGAACAGGTCGACCGGCGGACGCTGCCGGCTTCGCGCGAACTCCAGATAGGTGTCGATCGGCGCGAGATCGAAGCGGCGGATCACCTCATGCACGCGCGACAGGAATGAGCCGTCGAAGCCGAAAACGGTCGAACTATAGACGTGCGGATTGTCGAGCTGATCGATTTCGGACTGAATCACGCGGACCAATTCGAGCGCATTCGAAAAGACGCTGCCCGTTTCATTCGCATAGGCTTCGACGATTCGATTCGCGTCGCGGAACAGTTCGTAATCGAGGCTATTGTCGTCGATGAACTTTTGTCTGGCTGCTTCGCTGATGTGAGCTTTGCCTTTCGGCGCACCATTGGTGCGATTCGCTACGAAACAGAAAGGTAATTTCATCCCTGTCGAACCGCACAGCCGCAATAAGAATTCGCTCATGTCCTCGCAGACGCCGACGGTACCGATCTGTTCGCGCAAATGGATTTGCGCGACGGCGAGGCTCGCTTCGTTGACCGCCGGCTCGCCGCTCAGCATCTGCACGAACAGGTTCCTGCCGCCGAGCGATTCGCTGACCCACTCGTCGAGCGACAGTACGCCTTGCAGCGCCAGAGCCTCGGTCGCCGACACGCTGACGCCGCGCGTGATCTGGCCGTTCTTGCCGTTCGCCGCATACCAGTAGTGCGAGATCTGGCGCGCGAGCGGATCGCGCAGGATCGTGCAGTAGTTGACCGGATATTTGATCATCCGATGAATGCCATACGGTAGATGACCGCCGCCTACCTGCGTCTCGAGCAGCTTCGCGCGACAGTTTCCCCAGCCATCCTGATCCCAGACAAAGCTAATGAATTGGTCATTACCTTTATTCAAATCAAAAAACGAAATAACGGTCGAACCGCCGCATTTCGGTGGATGGATGAAGAAGGTGGGAAAGGACATGTGGGGACATATGACTGATCGTAATGCGTAAAGTCTAGACAAAAGATGTCATCGGCATTGTAACGTTTGATTACGCGGTAAAACGTCCGGTTGCATCGCCGACAGCAAGATTCATGCGGCTATGCAAAATAAATTGACCAGGATGCCCGCGAGACGAACTGGGCGCGGCAGTATCGATAGCTACGCGCTAATTACATTGTTAAATTTGGATAAATCGAATGGAAAGTCGCACCAATCGCAAAAGTCGCATTAATGAAAAAACCGGCTGACAGCGGGTTTTTAGTCGATGCCGACGAATGGCGAGCTCAGTGCCGCGCTTCCCCCGGCGCCGCGCCCTTGCCTTGCGCGGGCGGCGTTTCGTCTTCATCGCTGCTGCGCGCCCAGAAGAAGCGATCGGGCATGTACGCCCCCATGCCGGGCCGGAACGCATTGCGCACTGCCTGATACAGATACTCCTGGCTTTCGCGCACCGCTTCCGCGGGCTCCTGGCCGTTGGCGAGAAGCGCGGCGATCGCCGCGCCGAGCGTATCGGTCAGGCCCGTCAACCGATGCGGCGCGCGGTCCCACATGTCCTGACGCAACTGGCCGTCCTCGCTGAAGAGTGTGTTGACGAGCCGATGCGTGCCGGTTTCGGTCGACAGAATGTACTCGCAGCCCTGCGACAGCAGATGCGAGATCGCCGCGTCGAGGCTCGGCGCCTCAGCGTCGCCGTCGGGCTGCGCGAGCGCGAGCAGCGTCGCCGAGTCGGCGACTAGCAGCGTGGTTTGCGGCGCGAGCAGATCGGCGATCGCTTCGCGCAGTTCGTCGGCGGCGAGCACGTGCTCGTCGTCGAGCGTGAAGTCCGGGGCGAGGATCAGCGGGATGTCGTCGTAGTCGGCGACAACTTCCGCGATCGCGCTGACCACTTCGGCGCGCGTGCACGCGCCGACCTTGAATGCGGCGATCGGCATGTCCTCGAGCAGCATGCGCGCCTGCGTCGCGACGATGTCCGGGTCGAGCCCGGTGACTTCGTCGCAGTTCGCCGAGTCGCGCACGGTATAGCCCGTGAGCACGGAAACGCCGTGGCAGCCCATGCTGGCAAGTGTCAACAGGTCCGCCTGCAGGCCGGAGCCGCCGGTGGGGTCGGAGAGACCGAAGGTGAGGACGATCGGAGGCGTGTCGCTGGGCATGAAAATGGATAAGGAAAGCAGGATTTCGGCGCGCAATGCGCAATTGGCTCAATTATGCGGCCTAAACCGTGGAGAGGGCGTTTTTTCGCGCGGCGGGGATTGCCAGAGGCTGGCTCGCGGCCCGCTGACGCGCAGCCGGCGGGGATTGCTTTGAGGTTGCCACGCTAGCGCCGCGAGCTTGCCGAGGCGCCCCCTATCGCGCTGCCGGGTGTCCCCACCGCCATGCGGCATGACGCCGCGAGCGTCGTGCGCACGGCGCGCGGGCGCACCGCCGAAGCCCGGTCCACGCTACGATTGCGAGTTTTCGATTGCTAGGCATGGGGGCGGCAACACGGTACCATCATGGCTCCCGCTTCCACGGACTCAACGACGCGACAAAAGAATGGAATATCAAAGCTGGATGTGCCTGATTTGCGGCTGGATTTACGACGAAGAGGCCGGCTTGCCCGACGAAGGCATTGCGCCGGGCACACGCTGGGAAGACGTGCCCATCAACTGGACGTGTCCGGAGTGCGGAGCGCGCAAGGAAGACTTCGAAATGGTCCAGATCTGAAGTTCGGCAAGCCGCCGGCGTCAGCCGGTCGGTCGGTCGTTCGCGTCGCTTGATCATTGTTCCGGCGTCGCGGTTTGATGGGCTCGTGCGACACGCCGGAAGCTTCGGCCCCCAAACCGGGTCCCTAGATTCGGTCCCGAACCTGAACCCTGAGCTTCGATCCCGAAAAGTCAGCGGCGTCATCCGCCGCGCAATTGCTGCAATCGCTTGATGCGTCCGGCACGCCCGGCGCCTGTCTGAGCGCGCCGGCGCGGAACATCGCCGGTCGCGTCGTGTCGCAACGGTAGTCTGTCATTGTCCTGTCGCCGGTTCGCGCGGTGGCCGCTCACTCAGCATGCGGCGCGAAGCGACGGCCCCGTCAGCTTCGTGTCGCCTGCCCATGACTCTTCGATCCGCAGCACCCGTTTCCATCGATGCACTGCCGAACCCGCGCGGCGGCGCGGTCCGCCCTGCGGAACTCGCGCTCGCCGAGGCGTCGCTCGCGTTCGAGCAGCGCGACGAGAGCGGTGCCGCGCTGCTGCGCGCGTCGCATGCATTGCGCACGGCGGGCTGGCTCAGCGCGCAGCGTTTCACCGACGCCCTCGTGCGGCTCTCGCCGCTCGCGTGCGGCGAGCCAGCCGAAGCGGAAAGCGCGCGGCCAGTGTTCGGCGCGGCGCTGCGCGACTTCCGCGCGGCGCTCGAGCGTCACAATCTGCGCGAGCTCAGTTGCTCGCCGACGCTGTTCAACCACTACCGCGAGCTGTGTGCGCAACTCATCGAACCCACGCCGGGCTCCGCCGTTGCGTTCGAAGACCTCGCGCTGTGCGCGCGGCCAGTGCCGCCGGCTTCGCTGCACGCGCAATCGGCCGATCAGCTTGCCCATCAGCGGGCGCGCTACGAGCGCGCGTTGCTGCCGGTGCTGCGCTCGCAGGCCGACACAGGCAGCGCGGTAGCGCTTGCGGTCACGAACGCCGCGCTCGACGAGCTCGACGCCGTGTTCACCGAACTCGCCGGCCCCGATCCGTATGACTTCTGGCGGCTCGCGCGCGCCTGCGCGAAGGCGCTGCGCGCGCGCGGCCACGCAATCCGCGATATCGAGGCGCGGCGCTTCTACGCGCGCTGCAATCTGGCGCTCGCCGATCACGCGCGCGGCATCGAGCGCGCGCCGCGTTCGCTGGTGCGCGCGACGCTCGCGCTGCTGTGGCGCGACTACGCGCTGTTCGGCGCGGCCGCGCAAGACGCCGACCAGGTCGAGGTGCTGCACGATTATGGCTTGACCGTCGACTGGCACGTCGCCGGCACGCAGTCGTCGGAAGCGCTGTGGGAGGCGGGCGCGCTCGAGGCGCAGTCGCTGCCGCACACGCGCGATCTCGGCGTGCTGAGCGTCAACGCGAACGCGTACGAAGACTTCCTGCAGACCGCCGACGCGTCCATCGAGGCGCTGGCCGCCCATGCGCGCGCGGCCGATCAGCCGGAAAAAGCCGACCCGAGCGAAGCGCTGCAGGCGGGCTCGGCCGCCTACCGGCTCGGCTCGGCCGCCTGCGCGCTCGGTCTCGGTCACGTGGCGCTGCTCGCCGACGCGCTCGGTCTCGCATGGCGGCGTCGTGCGCATGCGAGCGTCGCGACGCCGGCGGTACGCGCGCACGTGATCGTCGGCGCGCCGCCGGCCGACACGCTCGAGCAGGCCGCCGAGGCCTTGCGTGCGTCGCTGCACAAGGTCGCCGCGGGCGTTGGGCCGGCGGGCGGCAGCTTCACGCAGGCGGCGCTCGCCGCGCTCACGCGTGCGATCGAGCAGGGCGGCGCGTGAAGCGCAAGCCGGGTCGAACCAAACGCGCGACGTGGCGCGCGAATTGCGTCCGCAACGCTTCGACCGACGCGCGCCGAACCCGCTGAAACCCATTGTGACAAGTCACAATGCCGCAACTTCGCGACGGGCGCCGAACGTGCCGTTCTACGCGGTGTTTCGGCGCCTGATCGCGGCATGGCGCAAGTCGCGCGCGTGATAGAGTGCAACTTGATCCGGCGTCGATGGCGCGTCGCGTAGCGTGCAACCCAACGCGTTGCAATGCTCAAAGCAGCCCGCCATGACGCATCGTCTTTGCTAAAATCCGAACTATGTCCAAGAGTACCGATCGCATCAATCTGACCAACCAGTTCCTGATCGCCATGCCGAACATGGCCGATCCGACGTTTTCAGGAACGGTGGTCTACCTTTGCGATCACAGTGAGCGCGGCGCGCTCGGCCTCGTGATCAACCGGCCGACCGATATCGACCTGCAGGCGCTCTTCAATCGCATCGATCTGAAGCTCGAGATCGAACCGCTTCTCCATGTCCCCGTGTATTTCGGCGGCCCGGTGCAAACCGAGCGCGGCTTCGTGCTGCACGATCCGAAAGGCGGCAGCGCATACACGTCGTCGATGTCGGTGCCGGGCGGGCTCGAAATGACCACGTCGAAAGACGTGCTCGAGGCCGTCGCGAGCGGCAACGGTCCGGAGCGTTTCCTGCTGACGCTCGGCCACGCCGGCTGGGGCGCGGGTCAGCTCGAAGACGAAATCTCCAAGAACGGCTGGCTCACGGTCGAGGCCGATCCGAAGATCGTTTTCGACGTGCCCGCCGAAGATCGTCTCGAAGCGGCGCTCGCGCTGCTCGGCGTGTCGTTGTCGATGCTCTCGGGCGAGGCCGGGCACGCATGAGGGGCCGCGCATGAATCTGCCGGCCGGACGTGAGGCGACGCTGCTTGCGTTCGACTACGGAGAGAAACGCATCGGCGTGGCAGTCGGCAATTCGCTGACGCGCCGCGCGCGGCCGCTCGTCGTCGTGCAGAACCGCAGCAGGGAGTACCGCTTCGAAGCGCTCGGCAAGCTGATCGCCGAATGGAAGCCCGATGCGCTGGTGGTCGGCCTGCCGATGCACCCCGACGGCACACCGCACGAGCGCACGCAACTCGCGAAGCGCTTCGGCAACCAGCTGAACGGCCGCTTCAATCTGCCGGTCACGTGGGTCGACGAGCGCTACTCGTCGGTCGAGGCCGAGGCGGAAATCCGCGCCGGCAATGCCCGCGCCGACATGCTCGATGCCGAAGCCGCGAGCATCATCCTCCAGCAATATCTAAACGGACTTTCCGACGATCATGAGTTCCATTGACGCCGAAGCGCTGTATCGCGCGTTGCTCGACCAGATTCGAGCGGCGTATGGCGACCAGCTCGCCGCCACGCAAGACGGTGCCGAAGCGGCGGTACTGGCGGGTATCCATAGCGGCGGCGCGTGGCTCGCCGAGCGGCTCGCGCGCGACCTGAAACTGCCGAGCTTCGGCGTGGTGAACGTCGCACTGCATCGCGACGACTACGCGAAGAAAGGGCTGCACGCGCAAGCAAGCCCGACCTCGCTGCCGTTCGAGGTCGATGGCCGGCGCATCGTGCTGGTCGACGACGTGCTGTACACCGGCCGCACGATTCGCGCGGCGGTCAACGAGCTGTATGACTATGGCCGGCCGGCATCGGTCGAACTCGCGGTGCTCGCCGATCGGGGCGGACGCGAGTTGCCGGTGGCGGCGCGCTTCGTCGGTGGCGTGGTCGACGTACCCGCCGACGCGACGCTCGTGCTGGCCCGTGAAGACGACGGCGCGGGCGGCCAGCGGTTTTCTTTTCACACTGAAGCACGCGTCGATTGAAGGCAGTTTTGCGCAACGCAATGCCACGCAACATACGTGGAGCGCGCTGCGTTTGGTGAGATGCTGGAGTCGCCCCGAACCGTGGCAAGCAGCGTGCATCTGCAGCGATAGACTTGAGGTCCGTGTTTGAAGCAGGTACATCGTCAATCACCCCGGCCTATAGGCCGAGGCTTGCGGGGGTAAAAGTCCGCGAGTCTGAGATTGACCAGACCATGCGTCGCAAGACGCACCGTTGTGCAGAAGATTGCAGACCCACCGCCGGATGCTTCCTCAGTCTGGCGCTCTGGAAGTCGCAGCAGCAGACAAGCCACGGGTAGGTGTGAAACGGGCTGCGGCCGGTAGGAGTAATCCGCCCCTGCTGCACAACATGGTCGAGGGGAGCGGCGCCGCGAGGCGCCCGTCACCAGGCCCGTAAGGGCAACGCGCCGGAGTTTTTCCGGTTGGGCACCAGGAGCTACAGTTGGCGGTATTCGTTTTAGACAAGGTTGGGCGGCCGTTGATGCCGTGCAGCGAGAAGCGCGCGAGGCTGTTGCTCGCGCGTGGACGTGCGCGGGTTCATCGCCTCATGCCCTTCGCTATTCGGCTCGTCGACCGGGAGCTTCACAGCAGTGCATTGCAACCCCTGCGCATCAAGCTGGACCCCGGCAGCAAGGCCACCGGACTGGCGCTTGTGCGCGACGCGGAACACGTCGACACCTCGACGGGAGAAATCCATCGCGGCGCCGTGGTGCTTAACCTGTTCGAGTTGATCCACCGCGGTCGGCAAATCAGTGAGGCGCTTACTGCGCGCCGCACCATGCGGCGCCATCGGCGCAGCACCCTGCGCTATCGTGCACCGCGATTTCTAAACCGTACCCGGCCTGCAGGATGGCTCCCCCCATCGCTGCAACACCGGGTGGATACGACGCTCGCTTGGGTCGAACGGCTTCGGTGTTGGGCCCCGATAGCGGCGGTGAGTACTGAACTCGTACGCTTTGACATGCAGGCACTCGATAACCCAGAAGTCACCGGCATCGAGTATCAGCATGGAACTCTTTTCGGATATGAGCTGCGTGAGTATCTGTTGCAGAAGTGGACACACAAGTGCTGCTACTGTGACGCTCAGAACGTGCCTCTGAATATCGAGCACTTGGTGCCGCGCGCGCGCGGTGGCTCAAAACGGGTTTCCAACTTGGCAATTGCTTGTGTAGCCTGCAACGTCAGCAAGGGCGCGCGGCGGCTCGACGTCTTCGTAAAGGACGAGGCGCGCCTCGCGCGCATCATTGCCCAAGCCCTGCGCCCCCTGAAGGATGCATCGGCGGTCAATACCACCCGTTGGGCGCTGGTCAATGCCTTGCGCGCCACGGGTGTTCCTGTCGAAACAGCTTCCGGGGGACGAACGAAACACAACCGTAGCCAACTTGGCATCCCGAAGACTCATGCGCTGGATGCCGTGTGCGTGGGCGACGTTTCGACTGTGTTGGGGTGGCGAAAGCCGACATTGCAGGTGAAGTGCACTGGTCGGGGCAGCTATCAGCGAACGCGCCGAAACAAGTATGGTTTTCCTGTCGGCTATCTGATGCGGGCAAAACGCGTTCAAGGGTTCGGGACGGGAGACGTTGTGCGGGCGGACGTGCCTACAGGCAAAAAAGCAGGCCCATATCATGGGCGTGTAGCCGTGCGCGCCAAGGGGAATTTCAACATTCAAACCCACGACCGGGTCGTACAGGGCGTTGCTCACCGCTATTGTCGGTTGCTGCAGCGCGCAGACGGCTATGGCTACTCAAGGATGGCAACTAACAAAGGAGAAGCGGGAGTAGGGGCTGTTATGCGGCCCGCGCCATCCCTCCCCGGCCCGGCGGCCGAGGTTTCCCGCGATGAAGGATGAACACCGCCACCCCGGCTCCGCAAGATTCCTCCGCTAGCGCATCCGAGCGCTTCCGCTACGGCTTCCTGAAGGGCAACCCGCAGCTCACGAAGAGCGGCGAGCTCAAACATCTGCTGTCGATCGAGGGGCTGCCGAAGGCCATCGTCAATCACATTCTCGAGACCGCCGACCAGTTCGTCAGCGTGACCGATCGCGAAGTGAAGAAGGTGCCGCTGCTGCGCGGCAAGTCGGTGTTCAACCTGTTCTTCGAAAACTCGACGCGCACGCGTACCACGTTCGAGATCGCGGCCACGCGGCTGTCGGCCGACGTGCTGAATCTGAACATCAACGCGTCGTCGACCAGCAAGGGCGAATCGCTGCTCGACACGATCAACAACCTGTCGGCGATGCACGCGGATCTGTTCGTCGTGCGTCATGCGTCGAGCGGCGCGCCGTTCCTGATCGCGCAGCACTGCGCGCCGCACGTGCACGTGATCAACGCCGGCGACGGCCGTCACGCGCACCCGACGCAGGGTCTGCTCGACATGTACACGATCCGCCACTACAAGAAGGACTTCACGAAGCTGCGCGTGGCGATCGTCGGCGACATCCTGCATTCGCGCGTCGCGCGCTCGGACATTCATGCGCTGACCACGCTCGGCGTGCCCGAAGTGCGCGCGATCGGTCCGCGCACGTTGCTGCCGGGCGGGCTCGAACAGATGGGCGTGCGCGTGTTCCACAACCTCGACGAAGGTCTCAAGGATGTCGACGTGATCATCATGCTGCGCCTGCAGAACGAACGCATGAGCGGCGCGCTGCTGCCGTCGTCGCAGGAGTACTTCAAGAGCTGGGGGCTCACGCCCGAGCGTCTCGCGCTCGCCGCCCCCGATGCGATCGTGATGCACCCCGGCCCGATGAACCGCGGCGTCGAGATCGACTCGCAGGTCGCGGACGGCCCGCAATCGGTGATCCTGAATCAGGTCACGTTCGGTATCGCGGTGCGCATGGCGGTGATGGGGATCGTCGCGGGCAATAACGATTAAGCAACGACTGATCGGGAAGCCGAACGATAGGCTGAACCACAGGTTTAACAAAGGCAGCGCATGAAGATTCATATTCAAGGCGGCACGCTGATCGATCCGGCAGCGGGCACCGAACAGCAGCAGGACATCTTTATCGAGGCGGGCAAGATCGCCGCCTTGGGCAACGCGCCGGCCGGCTTCCAGGCGGAGCGCACGCTCGACGCGCGCGGTCTGTCGATCGCGCCGGGTCTCGTCGACCTGTGCGCGCGTTTGCGCGAGCCGGGCTACGAGCACAAGGCGACGCTCGGCTCGGAAATGGCCGCGGCGCTCGCGGGCGGCGTGACGAGCCTCGTATGTCCGCCGGACACCGATCCGACGCTCGACGAACCGGGCCTCGTCGAAATGCTGAAGTTCCGCGCGCGCAATCAGAACAAGGCGCACGTGTATCCGCTCGGCGCGCTGACGGTCGGTCTCAAGGGGCAGGTCATCACCGAGATGGTCCAGCTCACCGAGGCGGGCTGCGTCGGCTTCTCGCAGGCCGACACGCCGATCGTCGATACCCAGGTGCTGATGCGCGCGCTGCAATACGCGAAGACCTATGATTTCACCGTGTGGCTGCGTCCCGTCGATGCGTATCTGGGCAAGGGCGGCGTCGCCGCGAGCGGCGCGCTGGCGTCGCGGCTCGGGCTGTCGGGTGTCCCGGTGGCGGCCGAAACGATCGCGCTGCATACAATCTTTGAACTCGTGCGCGTAACCGGCGCGCGCGTGCATCTGTCGCATGTGTCGTCGGCGGCGGGCGTGGCGCTCGTGCGCGCGGCGAAGGGCGAGGGCCTGCCGGTGTCGTGCGACGTCACCGTGAACCACGTGCATCTGATCGACCTCGACATCGGTTACTTCGACGCGCAGTTCCGGCTCGATCCGCCGCTGCGCCAGCAGCGCGATCGCGAAGCGATCCGCGCGGGCCTCGTCGACGGTACGATCGATGCGATCTGCTCCGCGCACACGCCGGTCGACGACGACGAAAAGCTGCTGCCGTTCGCCGAAGCGACGCCGGGCGCAACCGGCCTCGAATTGTTCCTGTCGCTGACGGTGAAGTGGGCCGACGAAGCGGGCGTGCCGCTCGCGACCGCGCTCAATCGCATCACCGCGGCGCCGGCGCAGGTGCTCGGCCTCGAAGCGGCTGGCCGCATTGCGGTCGGCGCGGTGGCCGACCTCTGCGTGTTCGACCGTCACGCTCACTGGCGCGTCGAGCCGCGTGCGCTGAAGAGCCAGGGGCACAACACGCCGTTCCTCGGCTACGAGCTGCCGGCACAGGTGCGCGCGACCGTCGTGTCCGGTCAGCTCGCCTACGAACAGCGCTGAGCGGTATCGTTTCGGTCCAGTCAAGGAAAGCTCCGGCCATGAAGCTCGCGTTACGCAAGGTCCGTCTCATCACGCATCTGCTGCACGGCATGTGGACCGTCGCGACGCGCTTTCCGAACGCGAGCACCGAGCGGCGTCACGCGCTCAATCGCGCGTGGTCACTGAAGATGCTGCGGCTGTGCGGCATGCGCCTCGTCGTGCATAACGACGCGGTGCGGCTCGATCGTGGCGTGCTCGTCGTCGCCAATCACATCTCGTGGATCGACATCTACGTAATCAACGCGTGGCGGCCGACGCCGTTCGTCTCGAAGGCGGAGATCCGGCAATGGCCGGTGGTCGGATGGCTCGCACAGCAGCTCGATACGGTGTTCATCCAGCGCGAGAAGCGCAGTGACGCGAAGCGCATCATGCACGAACTCGCCGCACGGCTCAGCGCGGGTGAACTGATGTGCGTGTTCCCCGAAGGCACGACGTCGAACGGGCTCGAGTTGCTGCCGTTTCACGCGAACATGTTCCAGGCCGCGGTGTCGGCCGGTGTGCCGGTGCAGCCGCTGTGCATCATGTACGAGGACGCGCAGGGCCGGCAGTCGACGGCACCCGCATATATCGACGACGTGTCGTTGTCCGACTCGCTCGACATGCTGTTGCGTGGCGGTCCGCTGACCGCCCACGTATATGTTGGCGCACCGCTCGCGCCGGACGCGGACCGGCGGGTGCTCGCGGCGCAGGCTCAGCAGGTGGTGGCGAACGCGTTGCGGGACATGCAGGCCGGCAACGCAGTGGCGGGGACGGTCGCGCAAGAGGGCGACGTTGTAGATGCTGCGTCGTCGAGCGACGCCGCTGAGACGGCGCAAACGCTGATCGAGCCTGTCGATCAGCCGCGCCGCTCGGTCTAAGCGGCGGCGCTGCCGGGCAGCGTCGCCGTCTTCTGTTTAGTTCTGTTTAGTTGCCCCCGCGCGGCACGCCGCGCGAATCGCAATCGACTTGCGTCAACGTCCGCTCAGCCGGGTTATTCGCGAGCCGTACCGCCGACAGCTTCTGCCCCCACACGCAACCCGAGTCGAGGCCGATCAGGTTGTCGCGCAACATCAGGCCGAGCGCGGCCCAATGACCGAACACGACGGTCACGTCGGCGGTCCGGCGCGACGGCACGTCGAACCACGGCATGCAGCCGCTCGGCGTGGATGCGAGCGTGCCGCTGCTGCTGAAATCCATCACGCCATCGGCGCTGCAAAAGCGCATGCGCGTCAACGCGCTGCACGTGACGCGCAGACGCTCGATACCCTTCAGGCCCGGCTTCCAGCGGTTCGGTTCATTGCCGTACAAGCCGGCAAGCGTCTCTTTCCAGTTCGGCGCACGCAGCGCGCGTTGCAACTCGTCGGCGAGTTCGAGCGTCAGCGTCGCATCCCATTGCGGCAGCACGCCCGCATGCACCATCAGCATGCCGTTGTCGAAATGCGCGAGCGGGCGGTGGCGTATCCACTCGAGCAGATCGGCGGCATCGGGCGCGGCGAGGATCTCTTCGATCGTGTCGCCTTTCTTCGACTTGCGAATCCCCGCCGACACCGACAGCAGATGCAGATCGTGATTGCCGAGCACCGGCACCGCGCGCTCGCCGAACGCGATCACGTCGCGCAAGGTGTCGAGCGAGTCGGGGCCGCGGTTGATCAGATCGCCGGCGAACCACAGCGGTGTGCCGTCCGGCGGCGCGGCTTTGGCCAGCAGTCGCTGAAACGGTGCGCGGCAGCCTTGCAGATCGCCGAAAGCAAGAGGGACGAGGGGAGCGGAGGTACTGGAAGCGTTGAGGGGTGTCATCGAGGAAATCAAGGCGATTCGATACGCGCGGTGCTGCACGACGCGTGCCACGCTGGGCAGGGCAGGGCAGCAAGATAGCGTGACATAATAGCCCGTTTGGGGTTCGGGTATCGCGCGATCACGTTGCGGGACGCGGGTGGAACACCGCCGTAACACGGCACGGCGGCAGCCACGCATGGACCGCGCGCGATTCCAATACAACAACAGGATGACTCTCTCGTGAACGAAGCCAGCATGCCGTCTTCCGCGGCGAAGCAATCATTTCGCACGCTCGTCACCGGTGCGAACGGTTTTACCGGCCGCTATCTGGTCGAGAAGCTGACCGGGCGCGGCCATACCGTGATCGAAGCGGTGTCCGGCCGCGACGAGCCCGACACGCCGGCACGCGTCGGACTCGGCACGTGTCGCGGCGGCGTTCGCTCGGCTTGACACGATTCACCGGCGGTGTCGATCGCGAGATGGCATAGCGTTTCTGTGCTCGGTTCGCGCTATCGGCCGCATAAATGGTCACTACGACAGTCAACAGCAACCAGACTGGTGAAGCTGTTTCAAGTTGTTGGGTTCGAGTTTTGGCGTGGACAACCTTATAATCGGGTCATCATAAGAATAGCGTCCGAGCGTTTGCTTGCGCACAAGCGGATGCAACCGACTGCTGCAGAATCGGAAACCATCACGCATCATGGGAAGGTCGGCGAGTCGATTCCGGGCGCCACTCACATCGACAAGGGAATTACATGATCCTGGTAACGGGCGGTGCCGGCTTTATCGGCGCTAATTTCGTGCTCGACTGGCTGAATGCGTCGGACGAAGCGGTGCTCAACGTAGACAACCTGACCTACGCCGGCAACCTGGGCACGCTGAAGTCGCTACAGGGCAATCCCAAACACATTTTCGCGCGCGTCGACATTTGCGATCGCGCCGCGCTCGATTCGCTATTGGCCGAGCACAAGCCGCGCGCCGTGCTGCATTTCGCGGCCGAGAGCCATGTGGATCGCTCGATCCACGGTCCGGCCGATTTCGTGCAA